>NZ_JBSVXD010000043.1:0-36087 GCF_054070755.1 Pseudomonas sp. SDO5591_S426
CAAAACCCTGTAGGAGCTGCCGCAGGCTGCGATCTTTTGGTGATTAACCCGCCAACCCGACAAACATGTCCTGCACGTCGTCGTGGTTATCGAGGCCTTCCAGGAACGCTTCGACTTCAGCCATCTGCTCATCGCTCAAACCGCTGACCGGGTTCTTCGGCTGGTAGCCCAGCTTGGCCGACAGCACGGTGAAGCCTTGCTCGGGCAGGGCTTTTTGTACCGCGTCCAGGTCGGTAGGCTCGGTCAGGAACAGGGTCGCGCCGTCTTCGCCCGGCTCGAAATCCTGGGCACCGGCTTCGATCGCGGCCATTTCCGGATCGGCGTCCGGGGTGTCCGGCGAGGCTTCGATCATGCCGACGTGGTTGAAGTCCCAGGCCACCGAACCGGAAGCGCCCAATTGGCCCTTGCGGAACGCGACGCGGATTTCAGCCACGGTGCGGTTGATGTTGTCCGTCACGCATTCAACGATCAGCGGCACCTGATGCGGGGCGAAGCCCTCGTAGGTCACGCGATGGTATTGCACGGTTTCGCCCAACAGGCCCGCACCCTTCTTGATGGCGCGGTCCAGTGTTTCCTTGGGCATCGAAGCTTTCTTGGCCTGTTCAACCACCAGACGCAGGTGTGCGTTGGTGGTGGTATCGGCACCGTTGCGCGCAGCAATGGTGATTTCCTTCACCAGTTTGCCGAAGATCTTGCCCTTGGCGTTGGCTGCCGCTTCTTTGTGTTTAACCTTCCACTGTGCGCCCATTACTCACTCTCTTGTCTATGGCGCCGAGACATCTATTGGCCGACGCTTTGCGCAAGTTTACCCGGCCTAAAGTTGGCAATCGACCAAAAATTCTGACCACGAATCGACATCTTCTCCAACGGTTGTAGGGCGATTCTGAAACTTCGGTTTGCGATGTCCATAAACCGCTGAGGTTTCGTACCCTCTTCGCCCGTACCCATGGCAGAAGCGCGTTCGATGCATAACGACAAGGAAAGTCCCTACACCCTGACACTTCTCGACGACGACTTGAGCTTTCAGGTAGTACGGTTCAGCGGTCGTGAGGCCCTCAACCAACCCTATCGGTTCGACATCGAAGTACTCGGCCTGGCACCGGCCATGTCCCCCGAACACTTGTTGCAACAACCCGCGCACCTTGGTTTCGGCCTGGGTCCGGGTATTCATGGCGTACTGCACAGCGTCAATCGCGAATATCACGGGCCGCATCGCGTCAGCTACAAACTGGTGCTGGTACCGGCGATGCAAGCGCTGGAGCAGTCTCGATCCCGGCGCATCTTTGCGCACCTCAGCGTGCCGATGATCCTGCGCCGGTTGCTGGAGGAACATCACCTGCCCAACAGCAGCTATCGCTTTGAATTGACGACCGGGCAATATCCGCTGCGGCCGTTTTGCATTCAGTACGACGAAACCGACCTGGCCCTGCTGCAACGGCTGTGCGAAGAGGAAGGCATTCACTATCACTTCGAACACCATCACGACGCCCATGTGCTGGTGTTCGCCGAAGACAGCCTGAGTTTCCCGCAGGAACCGCTGCTGATGCCGTTCCACAGCGATGCGCCCGACGCCGGCAATGCACCGACGATCAGTGAATTGTTCCAGCGCCATGACGCGCCGCTCCTGTCGCCGCGACTCGACAGCAGAAACCGTGGCGCCGCAGGCCTCGACGACGGGGCGGCCAATCACCCCATTGCCGGGGGAACGCCAACCTTGCCTCGCCCCGCCATCGAAAAGAGCCATCGCGATCAACTCGCCCGTCGTCATCTGGAACGCTTGCGTTGCCAGCAAGTGCAGATCCACGGCCAAAGCAATCACGGCGAATTACGCAGTGCCCGCATCGTGCAAGTGGCGGAACATCCGCTGTCAGGGTTCAACGATCAATGGCTGGTGACCCAAGTGCGGCATCAAGGACAACAGGGCTCGATTCTGGCGCCGGACACGCCGGACCTGCCGCCGCGTTACCGCAACCAGTTCACTGCCGTTCCCTGGTCGACGGTGTTCCGCCCGATGCTTGAACAGCCGAGGCCGAACATTCCCGGTCATCAGCCAGCGCGAGTGTGTGGCCTCGGCGGGCAACCGGCGACGGTGGATGAGCGAGGCCGGATAGAGGTCAGTTTATGGCCGGCATCGAACGCTGGTCCCGAGGCATCCGACGGTCTTTGGCTACCGGTTGCCCTTGCTGTTTCGGACAACCGTAGCGAGCCGTGCGCACTGCCTTTGGCCGGCAGCGACGGGCTGGTCAGCTTTCTCGACGGCGACCCCGATCGGCCGGTGTTTTGCGCAAACCTGGGGCATCGCCCCACGCCCCGGCCCGCTCGCTCCCCAGCGCCGCGCAGCGATACCCGACTGCTGCTGGACTGGCTGATCAACCCCACGAATCCGGGGCCCTGACCTTCAACCCTTGTCGGCCTTGCCGGCAGCAGCCGCGAACTTCGCCAGACGCACGTCCAGGTGTCGTGGCCGATGTCCGTGATCCTCGGCGCGCTCCTTGCGGCGGATGGCGTTGCGCACCATCAGCGAGCCGAGGTAGCGAATCGGCTCCGGTGGGAAGAAGCCCAGCGGCCCGTTGACCAACGGTGAACGAGTCCAGGCATTGTCGAGCCCCTGGACCATCGAAGCGAGAATCTGCCCGCCCATATGACACGGCCCGACGCCGCTGCCGGAGTAACCGAAACCGTAGAACACGTTGCCGCTGGCGCTCATCTGGCCGAAGAACGGTAAACCGGTGACCGAACGATCCGACGGGCCGTTCCACGTTGCTTCGACCTTGACGTCGGCAAACGCCGGAAAGAAATCCGCCAGGCTGCTCTGCAACAGGCCGGCATAAGGCGACGGTTGATCGAACACCGGCAGCATGCGCCCGCCATAGGCGAAGGTGTTACCGCCCTTGCCGAGCATGATCCGGCCGTCCGGGGTGTTGTGGTAGTAGTGCACGAAAATCCGCGAATCGAGCACCGTGACGCCGCTGGTCAACCCGATTTCATTGAGCAAATCGGGCCGTGGTTCGGTGATCGCCATGTCGCTGGAAACGATCGCCACACTGCGCTCGAACTGCGGGAATGCGCGAGCCATCCACGCGTTCATCGCCAGCACCACACGGTCAGCGCGAATAGTACCGTTACGGGTTTCGATGCCTGCTGGTTTGCCTTCTTCCAGCCCGGTCATGGCGGTATTTTCATGAATCTTCACCCCCAAATGCAAAGCCACCCGGCGCAAACCGCGCACCAGTTTGCCCGGCTGCACACTGGCCGCCGCCGGAGAAAACCAGCCTTCCAGATGCTTGGCCGAGCCCGCCATGCGCTGCACATCGGCCACTGGCCGCTGGGTGAACGAGTTGATGCCGTTGCGCTCCAGCGCCGCGATTACCGCGTCGGTCGAGCCGACCTGGGCGCGGTTGGTCGCGGTATAGAGGGTGCCATCGAGGCGATAGTCCGCGTCCACCGCGTACTGTTCGCAGAAGGCGCCGATGGCGTGGATGCTGCGCTCCGATTCCTTGACCAGCCGCACGGCTTCTTCGACGCCGAACAACCGCTCAAGGGTGAAATACTTGGCCGACCACGACAGTGCGCAACCACCGTTGCGACCACTGGCCCCGGCGCCGCAGATGTCCGCCTCGATCAGCAACACATCCAGCTCGGGGTTCTGCTCCTTGAGCATGATCGCAGTCCACAACCCGGTGTAACCGCCACCGACGATACACACGTCGGCGCGGGCGTCGCCTTCCAGTGGCGGACAGGTTTCGGATGTATCAGCCTTCAAGGCCTGGTCCAGCCAAAAGGGTCTCATGGGGTCAATCTCCGGTCAGTGGTCCACACGCCAGCCTGCCGCAGGTGCAGCAGGCGACGAGGGACGGGATTCAGGTACGCAGGCTTTTGATGGTCATCACCTGATTGGGCACATAGGCAAAGTGAGTGCCCAAGCCACCGGGGCGACTGTTCCAGTGCGGGATCAACACCAGCGCGGAGAACATCGCGCAACCGGCAAAGACGATGAATACGGTGACGGTGTCGAAGTACCCCGGCAGCAGCCCGCCGAGAATCGCCCCGACCGAGCCGCAGCCGTTGACGAAACCGGCTGCCGTGGCGCCGGCCTTGGCGGTGCCGAAATCGATGGCGGCCGCGCCGCTGATCATCGAGTCCGGTCCGTAGAGCGTCAGGCCCATGACGAACAACAGCGCCACCACCAACGCCACGCTGCCGGTGTGCAGGGCGCCCATGAAGAACGCCAGGGACACGGTCAGCGCCAGCAGGCTGATCACACAGGCCGGCATGCGCCGGGCGCCGAACAGTTTGTCCGAAGCCAGGCCAATCATGATCGGCCCGAGCAACCCGGCCAGTTCAAACGCCGTCGGAATGATCGCCGCACCGACCTTGCCCACCGAGGGCATCTGTTCGAAAACGATCACCGGCCCCCACAGGAGAATCGCGTAGCGCGCCGGTTTGAGCATGAAGTACGCCAAGCCCAGCACCAGCACGGTGCGGTTGCGCAGGATTTCCTTCAGCGGCTCCCACATGCTGATTTTGCTTTGCGCCTCGGCTTCTTCAGCGGTCAGCACAGGTTCCGGCTCCACCGCCGGCAAGCCGACGTCTTCCGGTTTGTTGCGTTGGAAAATAAAAAACAGCACGGCGACCAGCCCAACTACCGCCGCACTGGAAATGAACGCCGCATGCCAGCTACCAATGAGCGTATACGCCCACCAACCGGCAAACGGCGAGGCCACCAGACCACCAAAGGCGTAGCAGGAACTCCACAACCCCAGGACTCGCCCACGTTGCTCGGAGGGAAAGAAACTGCCGAGGTTCTTGCACAGCCCCGACCAACCGGTGGACTGCGCCAAGCCTTGAATCAACATGCAAGTAGCGAAGATCGGCAACGTGGCGTAAGTGCCCATCACCAGCGCGGCGGCCGCCGAAATCAGCAAGCCGCCGAGTACCACCACGCGAGGCCCGAAGCGGTCGGCGAGGATGCCCCAAGTGAATTGGCCGATGGCGTAAGCGGTCAGGTAAATGGCGTCGAGGTTGGCCATGGCCATTTTGTCGAGCATGAACGTCGGGTCTTCGCCGATGCCCAGTTTGGCAACGGAAAACGCTTTGCGGGTGAAGTAGAAAGCGGCGTAGGCGAGCCAGGTGATCGCGAAGATCTGCACGCGCCAACGCTTGATGGTGCCGATGTGTTTGTTCATTGTGGTTCTGACCTCAGGGTGTGAGTGTGCCGGCAGAATTGGAAGAAAACGCCTTTGTTTTTTATTGTTGAGCACTGCGAAATCACCTTGTCCCTGTGGGTGATTCCGGTCAGATGAGTCCTGTAGTTGCACGCACAGGCTCATGGCACCCGCTGCTGTTCGACTGAGCAGTCACCGGGGCTGAGGTGGATAAAAACAATTACTGATTAATAAGTGAAATCGATTTATCGTATTTCACAAATAAGCTCAGCTTGTTACTGGAGTTTCCCATGTCGGTTTCCCACGCCCAGCTCAAAGCCTTCCATGCCGTGGCCGTATACGGAAGCTTCACCAAAGCCGCCGAGCGACTATTTCTCACGCAACCGGCGATTTCCGACCAAGTGCGCAAGCTCGAAGAGCGCTACGGTGTTTTGCTGTTTCACCGCAACAAACGCTCGGTGCGATTGACCGATCTTGGCGAGCGATTGCTGAGTGTCACGCAGAAATTGTTCGTGATCGAAGCCGAGGCCCAGGAGCTGTTGCAGGACTCCCAGGCATTGCAGACCGGCAGCCTGATCCTGGCGGTGGATGCGCCGGTGCACGTGCTGCCGCAGATCGCCCGTTTCTGCGAGCGTTACCCCGGCATCAGCGTGAAGATCGAAACCGGCAACACCGATGAATCGCTGTTCCGGCTCTTCAACTACCAGGCTGATCTGGCGTTGCTGGGTCGTGACGTCAGCGATGAACGCTTGCTCTCCCTGCCGCTGCGCAACGACCCGATGGTGGCGTTCGTATCGCGCAACCATCCGTGGGCCGACCGCGAATCCATCACCCTCGCCGACCTCGACGACACGCCGCTGGTGCTGCGGGAAATCGGCTCGGTGACTCGCCAGACCCTGGAAGAAGAAATGGCCGGCGCCGGGTTTCGTATTCGTCCGGCGATTCAGGTCGAAGGCCGAGAAGCGGCGCGTGAGGCGGTGGTGGTGGGGATTGGTGTGGGTGTTGTCTCGGCTGCCGAGTTTGGTGCGGATTCGCGGGTTTGTGCGTTGCCGATAACTGATTGCAAACGCAGGCTGACGGAAACGCTGGTGTGCTTGCGCGAGCAGAGTTCGCGGCGGATCGTGGCGACATTTCTGGAGATGGTTCGCGAGAGTCTTGTTTAAGCAGGTCCGACGCCATCGCGGGCAAGCCACGCTCCCACAGGTACTGGGTTGTACACGATATCGGCGAACCAGCATAAAACCCTGTGGGAGCGGGCTTGCCCGCGATTGCAGGCAACTCGGTCTATCTACCTGGTGCCAACCCGAAAAACGCCTGAATCAGTCGCAAATCCCGCCGCCGCTCCATGCACCCCATCATGTGCCGATTCACCAACCCCTCGCCAATGATCGGCACTGCCGCCACTCGCGGATCATGGCTGACCTCAACCGACGACACCACGCCCACGCCCAGTTCAGCGGCAACGGCCTCGGTCACCGCTTCGCGGCTGTCCAGTTCCAGCAACACCCGTGGATTGACCTTGGCCTGGGCACACGCGTCATCGAACGTACGCCGGGTAATCGAACTCGGTTCACGCAACACCATGATCACCTGATCCAGTTCCTTGAGCGGCACACCTTTAGTCCGTTGCGCCCAAGGATGCCCATCAGGCACCAACGCACAAATGCGTGATTCGCTCAGGGCTTGCAGGTGCAGACCCTTGCGCGGCTCGACTTCGGTCAGCACCGCCACGTCGGCATGCTCGGACAACAATGCCGCCAACGTTTCCTGGGCATTGCCCAAGCGCAAATTCACGGTGATTCCCGGATAGCGTGCGCGCAGGCTCGCCAGCATCGGCATGACCATGTGCGGCCCGTCCGCCGCTACCTCCAGGCGCCCGGTCAGCAACTGTCGGTTGGCCTCCAGCATCACCTGCGCCTCTTCGGCCAAGCCGAACATCGCCCGGGTGATCGCTGCCAGTTTGGTGCCCTCCTCCGTCAACTCCACCCGTCGCGCGGTGCGGCGCAACAAGGTGATCTGGTAGTGCTCCTCCAGTGCCTTGATGTGCCCGGTGACCGCCGGTTGGCTGATGAACAACCGCGCGGCCGCCCTGGTAAAGCTGCCCTCCCGGGCCACGGCATCAAAAGCCCGGAGCTGAAACAGGTTCATGGATAACCCTCACTGATGGCTGGCATAACAACAAACAATTTGATTGATAACTCGGCAAATTGCAATTTAGGCCCCGTAGCTTCATCCCATCGATTGCGAGGACACGAGAATGAGTACTGCCGCACCCATCCTGCTCACCCCCGGCCCGTTGACCACTTCGGCCCGCACCCGCCAGGCGATGATGGTCGACTGGGGTTCATGGGATGACCGCTTCAACCAATTGACCGCCAGCCTCTGCGAACAACTGCTGGCGATCCTCAACGGCGCCGCCACTCACCACTGCGTGCCGTTGCAAGGCAGCGGCACCTTCGCTGTCGAGGCGGCAATCGGCACACTGGTGCCTCGCGATGGCAAGGTGTTGGTGCTGATCAACGGCGCCTACGGCAAACGCCTGGCGAAGATTTGCGAAGTGCTGGGCCGCTCGTTCAGCACTTTCGAAACCGCCGAAGACGAACCGACCACCGCCGCCGACGTCGATCGTCTGCTGCGCGCTGATGCCGGCATCACTCACGTTGCGCTGATCCACTGCGAAACCAGCACCGGCATCCTCAACCCGCTGCCGGAAATTGCCCACGTCATTGCGCAACACGGCAAACGCCTGATCATCGACGCCATGAGTTCTTTCGGCGCCCTGCCCGTCGACGCTCAGCAGATACCGTTCGATGCACTGATCGCCGCTTCCGGCAAATGCCTGGAAGGCGTACCGGGCATGGGCTTCGTCTTCGCCCGTAAAGAATCCCTGGCCAGCGCCGCCGGCAACTCGCATTCACTGGCGATGGACCTTTACGACCAGCACAGCTACATGGCCAAGACCGGTCAATGGCGCTTCACCCCGCCGACCCACGTGGTCGCGGCGCTGCATGAAGCCCTGCTGCAATACAACGAAGAAGGTGGCTTGCCGGCACGGCACGAACGCTACGCCGCCAACTGCCAGGCATTGATGGAAGAGATGGGCAAACTGGGCCTGCGCAGCTTCCTGCCTGCCTCGATCCAGGCACCGATCATCGCCACCTTCCACGCCCCGAAAGACCCGCGCTACCAGTTCAAGGAGTTCTACGAACGGGTCAAGGCCAAGGGTTACATCCTCTACCCCGGCAAACTGACCCAGGTCGAAACCTTCCGCGTGGGTTGCATCGGTCACGTCCAGCCGGCGGAGATGCGCGAAGCCGTGGCGGCCATCGCTGAAGTGTTGCGCGAGATGGAAGTGCTCGAAATCTGAACCACACCACCTTCCCCCTGTGGGAGCGGGCTTGCCCGCGATGAGGCCAGACCAGTCAGCACACATGTTGAATGAAAGACCGCCATCGCGAGCAAGCTCGCTCCCACAGTAAAAGCTGCTCTCCAATAGTCAGTTGTTTACAGGAAATTAATTGCCATGAACTACACCAACCCAACCAAACTGCAAGCCGCCATCCTCGACTGGGCCGGCACCGTCGTCGACTTCGGCTCCTTCGCGCCGACGCAGATTTTTGTCGAAGCCTTCGCCGAGTTCGACGTCCAGGTTTCCATCGAAGAAGCCCGCGGCCCGATGGGCATGGGCAAGTGGGACCACATCCGCACGCTGTGCGATCAGCCGGAAGTTGCCGAGCGTTATCGCAAAGTGTTCGGCCGCACGCCGACCGACGATGACGTCACCGCCATCTACCAACGCTTCATGCCGTTGCAGATCGAGAAAATCGCCGAACACTCGGCGCTGATTCCGGGCGCCCTGGACACCATCGCCAACCTGCGCCAGCAAGGGATCAAGATCGGCTCCTGCTCGGGCTACCCGAAACAGGTCATGGACAAAGTCGTCGAACTGGCCGCCACCAACGGTTACATCGCCGACCACGTGGTCGCCACCGACGAAGTCCCCAATGGTCGCCCTTGGCCAGCCCAGGCATTGGCCAACGTGATCGCCCTAGGCATCGACGATGTCGCGGCTTGCGTGAAAATCGACGACACCGTGCCGGGCATTCTCGAAGGCCGTCGTGCCGGCATGTGGACCGTGGCGCTGATCTGCTCGGGTAACGCGCTGGGGCTGGACTATGAAGGTTATCGCGCACTGGCCAGCGACACCCTGGACAGCGAACGCAAGCGAATTCATGCAATGTTCGAAGGTTCGCGTCCGCATTACATGATCGACACCATTACCGACTTGCCGGAAGTGATTGCCGATATCAACAAACGTTTGGCCAACGGCGAAATGCCGCAAAACCAGTAAGTAAAAAGCCGTAGTACTCAAGTGAGCACTACGGCTTTTTTATGTCTTCGATTTACAGCAACATCAATTATCGCTCGTCGCTACCGAGAGGAATGTAGATCTCGGCATCATCCTCATCTTCAATAATCAACGCTTGAACTTCATCCGTTGGATTCGTGGTGTCCGCCACTTCCTCTTGCTCAACAGATTCGGCATTTTCGACGACCTTTGTTTCAGCATCGTCCGGTGCCTCGCCGGTGGGCTCGACCAGCCCTACCTGCTGCCCCGTCGCATCGATGACAACCCCATCCGGGTAAAACGTCAAACCATCAAACTCGAGCGAGCCATCGGCATATTGAATGGCGCCGTTGTTAAACTCTTTTGTTCCGTCGGACCACATTCTTCCCCAGGTGTACTCGCTCACTTCACCACGGACTCCGTTCACATTGTCATTCATGCTCATTCCTTTGATCGCAAATTAATAAATACCAGAAACATGGCAAACCCTTTAAATCAGCCGCCACGCCGGATGCATATTAATCAACTACCTTCGTCACTCAAGCCTGAAACTGGAAATACGGTACAAACAGAATCGCCCTACACCTGATCAGCCATTTTCAAACAGCGTGAGGTTATTTTATTTACGTGAAACTTTCTTCATGTTCGCATGCGACAGAAAAGCCTGCGTGCGCCAGGCAATCCCATACAAACAGGATTACAGTTAAAGCACGCCGTCACACAAGAACGGTGGTTGGATCCGTCCCGTGAGGAACACCGTATGCCGTGGAAAAATTCCGCCTCGCGCTACAGCACCGTATCGATCGCGTTGCATTGGTTGATGCTGGTCTTGCTGGCGCTGGTTTACGCCTGTATCGAGCTTCGCGGGGTCTTTCCCAAGGGCAGTGGCGGGCGAACGCTGATCGTTGAATCGCACTTCATGCTCGGCCTGACGGTATTCGTGTTGGTCTGGGTGCGGTTGTTCGCTCGCAGCCTCGGCCCCGCACCGCAGATCTTCCCGGCCTCGCCGCACTGGCAGATAGCACTGGCAAAGCTGATGCACTGGGCGCTGTACATTTTCATGATCGCCATGCCAATGCTGGGTTGGCTGATCACCAGTGCCAAAGGCAATCAAGTGATGTTCTACGGCCTCGACCTGCCGCTGCTGATGGCCGAAAACAAGGAACTGGCCAAAGAGCTTCAGGGCTGGCACGTCCTGGGCGGCACTATCGGCTACTGGCTGATCGGCCTGCATGCCGTGGCCGGGCTGTATCACCACTATGTGGTGGGCGATAACACCTTGTTGCGGATGATGCCCAAGCGCACTTAACGTCAACACACTCCTACAGGGGTATGCAGAGGTCTTCAGACTTGTGTGAATCCACGGCGGCCCTGCAAGCCGCCGGTATGAACGAAGATCAGGCGTGTGCCCTCTTTGAATCGCCCTGCTTCGACCTGCTGCCTGAGCGCCAGCAATGCCTTGCCGGTGTATAGCGGCTCAAGAGGAACGCCGCTGGCCTGCTCGGTCTGTTCGATGAATTCGATTAGCGGCGTATCAACTTTGGCGAAGCCGCCACGGCTGGCATCGATCAGTTCATAGGCCAATCCACCCGTCTGCTGAATAATCCTTTCGACCTGCTGCGCTACACCATGATCGTCAGGTACTGCCAGCGCGCCATACACCGCGTGCTCTCCCGCTTCGGCCAAAACCAGGCCCGCCAAGGTTGTTCCGGTTCCACAGGCCAGCCACCAACCGTCGTAATCGCTCCAACCCAAATGAGGCAATTGCTTGCGGACCTGATCCTTGAGCTGCATGCAGCCTCGCGCACCCGGCAAACCGCCGCCACCTTCGGGAACAGGCTGCAGATCGGGATACTGCTCTTTCCATGGCAACCAGAAACCCGGTTCGTGCCGCGCTCGATAACCGCCATAACCCAACCAGTGCAACTGCATGCCGAACGCCTGCAAGTCTTTCACCGTCGGAGTTTCTTGCGGATGCCCGCGCAACAGGCCAACCGTGGAAAACCCGAACCGCTTGCCGGCCGCGGCCAATGCATGCAGATGATTGGAATGCGCTCCACCGAGGCTGATGATGCCTTTAGCACCAGACTGTTCAGCGACTTTGAGGTGTTCAATCAGCTTGAACCATTTGTTGCCGCTGATCAGTGGGTCGATCTGATCAAGACGCAGGATCGCGACTTCGATGCCGGCCGTGGTGAGCCAGTCGAGAGAAAGAGGTTCGAGGGGGGCTTGGGGGAGCCAGTCGTTGAGAGAGAAAAGCATCGATGCCGGTTCTGGATGAAGATCCGGCATCTTAGCAATCAAACTGTGGCGAGGGAGCTTGCTCCCGCTCGACTGCGCAGCAGTCGCAAATCCGGTAAATCGACAATTCTGATCGACCGCATCTAATGGACTAGGGGCCGCTTCGCAGCCCAGCGGGAGCAAGCTCCCTCGCCACAGGTACTGGGCGGATTACAACTGCGCAGCCAACCGCGAACCCTGATTGATCGCCCGTTTGGCATCCAGCTCCGCCGCGACATCCGCGCCGCCGATCAGATGCACGTTCTGCCCCGCCGCCACCAGGCCATCCTGCAACTCGCGCAGTGGATCCTGCCCGGCGCAAATCACGATGTTGTCCACCGGCAATACTTGCGGCTCACCGGTTTCGCCGATGCGGATGTGCAGGCCTTCGTCGTCGATCTTCAGGTATTCAACACTGTTGAGCATCTGCACCTGCTTGTTCTTCAGACCGGTGCGGTGAATCCAGCCGGTGGTCTTGCCCAGGCCATCGCCGACCTTGGATTTCTTGCGTTGCAGCAGGAAAACTTCGCGGGCCGGTGCATGGGGTGCAGCCTTGATCCCGGCGACACCGCCGCGTGCTTCCAGATGCGTATCGATGCCCCACTCTTTCCAGAACTCATCACGGTTCAGGCTGGTGGCCTCGCCCTGATGGACCAGGAATTCCGAGACGTCAAAACCGATACCGCCGGCGCCAATCACCGCGACGCGTTTGCCCACCGGTTTGCGCTGCAGCAGCACATCCAGATAGCTCAACACCTTGGCGTTCTCCACGCCCGGAATCGCAGGAGTTCTTGGGGCGATGCCGGTCGCGAGGATGATCTCGTCGTAACCGCCCTCGACCAGTTTCGCCACATCGACACGAGTGTTCAGGCACACCTCGACGTTGCTGGTCTGCAATTTGCGGCCGAAATAACGCAGGGTCTCAAAGAATTCTTCCTTGCCCGGCACGCGTTTGGCAACGTTGAACTGGCCGCCGATTTCACTGGCCGAATCAAACAGCGTCACCTCATGACCACGCTCAGCGGCCACGGTCGCAGCGGACAAACCGGCAGGACCGGCACCGACCACGGCGATCTTCTTGATCTGCTGCACCGGCAAATAGTTGAGTTCGGTTTCGTGGCAGGCACGCGGGTTGACCAGGCAACTGGTCAACTTGCCGCCGAAGGTGTGGTCCAGGCACGCCTGGTTGCAACCGATGCAGGTGTTGATTTCATCGGCGCGGCCTTCTGCGGCCTTGTTGACGAAATCCGCGTCGGCGAGGAATGGCCGCGCCATGGACACCATGTCGGCATCGCCCTCGGCCAAAATCTGCTCGGCCACTTCCGGGGTGTTGATGCGGTTGGTGGTGATCAGCGGAATGCTCACCGAGCCACGCAGCTTGGCCGTGACTTTACTGAACGCCGCACGCGGCACTTTGGTGGCGATGGTCGGAATCCGCGCTTCGTGCCAGCCGATACCGGTGTTGATGATCGTCGCACCGGCCTGCTCAACAGCCTTGGCCAACAGTACGATTTCGTCCCAGGTGCTGCCGCCTTCGACCAGATCGAGCATCGACAGGCGGAAAATGATGATGAAGTTCGGGCCGACCGCTTCACGTACGCGGCGAACGATTTCCACCGGCAGGCGCATACGGTTTTCGTAGCTGCCGCCCCAGCGGTCGGTGCGGTGGTTGGTGTGGGCCGCGAGGAACTGGTTAATGAAATAACCTTCGGAGCCCATGATTTCGACGCCGTCGTACTCGGCCTGTTGTGCCAGGGTCGAACAGGTGACGAAATCGCGAATCTGTTTCTCGATGCCTTCCTCGTCCAGCTCTTTCGGCTTGAACGGGTTGATCGGCGCCTGAATAGCGCTTGGCGCAACCTGCTTCGGGCTGTAGGCATAACGACCGGCGTGGAGGATCTGCATGCAGATCTTGCCGCCCGCCTCGTGCACCGCGCGGGTCACGATCTGGTGCTTGAGCGCTTCTTCCTCGGTAGTCAGCTTGGCTGCGCCGGAGTAAACGCCACCCTCGTCGTTCGGGCCGATACCGCCAGTGACCATCAGGCCCACACCACCACGGGCACGCTCGGCGAAGTACGCCGCCATGCGCTCGAAGCCACCCGGCTTTTCTTCCAGACCGGTGTGCATCGAGCCCATCAAGGTGCGGTTGCGCAACGTGGTAAAACCCAGGTCCAGCGGGGCCAACAGGTGCGGGTAATGAGCGGCGGTCATCGGTAACTCCACAACGAGCGATCACGGAAAAAGTGAGGACGCTCTTTGGCGCCCCTCTGTCATGGGTTACAGACTATGAGCAGTCCAGCGGTCGCTCAATGACCGAAACTGACAACTTATTGATCAAAATGTGCAGCGCCCCTTGGCAAGCGGGAACATGGGTCATACCCTAGTCGTCGAACCCTGCACACGGCTGTTGACTGTTTCCCCATGCGCAAACTTCTGTACCTGACTTTCTCCATGGCGTTGATCGCCGCACTGACGACCTACGCCATGTGGGCCGCGGATCGCCCGGTGGGCCATTACCTCTCGGATCTGCGGATAGATCTCGCCGTCGACCAGGGCCAACCCGCCGACCGGGGTAACCTGCTGGGCATACAACCCGAGTTGTTTCCCACCGACTATCAAAGCCCTGAACGCTTGCACCGCAAACTCGCGGCCTACCTGCAGAAAGCGCAGGAACAAGGCCTGCTGAACGAAAAAACCATCGTCGTGTTGCCCGAACATGTCGGCACCTGGCTGATGGTCAGCGGTGAAAAGGACGAGTTGTACCAGGCCACCACCCTCAAGGAAGCCATGAACTGGCTGGCCGTGAGCAATCCTTTGAAATTCGTTCGCGCGCTGATTGGCGCCGAGGGCGGCAGTCGTCTGGATGACGCGCACTTGCGCATGAAAGCCAAAGGCATGGCCAAGGATTACCAGGCGTTGTTCGGCGGGCTGGCAAAAGAATTCCATGTAACGCTGGTGGCGGGGTCCATCGTGCTGCCCGAGCCGAGCATCATCGACGGCACTCTGAAAATCGGTCGCGGCGCGCTGTACAACAGCAGCGTGGTGTTCGGCCGCGATGGATTGCCCATCGGCCAGCCGCAGCGTCAGATGCACCCGGTTTTCGAGCAGCAGGATGCGATCAAAGCCAACGGCGAGCACACACTCAACGTCGTCGATACTCCGGCCGGGCGCTTGGGCGTGCTGATCGGCAGCGACAGTTGGTATCCGGACAATTACCGCAAACTCGACACTCAGCAGGTAAGGATCGTCGCGGTTCCGGCGTTCGTTACCGGTCGTGGTACTTGGGATCAACCGTGGCGCGGCTATCGGGGCTCGTCGACACCGGGCTCCGTCAGTCTCAAGGCCGGAGAACTCAGTGAGGGCCAGGCCTGGCATCGCCTGACCCTGACCACTCAATCCCCTTCAAGCCAGGCGATCGCCGGCATGAGCGTATTTCTGCGCGGGCAATTCTGGGACCAGTCCAGCGCCGGCCAGAGTTTTCTGAGCAGCAACGGTCAGCATTTCGCCGACGGCAACGTCCGCGGTGCGCGCCTGCTGAACCTTTGGTTGTAAGCCATGAAACCACAGCCGACGCGTCTTGGCGATTTGTCGGTCGGCTTCGTTCATAGCCTGGCCGACGCCGTGCGCAGCCACGGTGCCGACCCACAACCCCTGCTGGAACAGTACGGACTGGATGCGGCCCGACTCGGCGAAGCAGGTGCCCGACTCTCAATTCCGCGCTACATGCGCCTTGGCCACGGCGCCATTCAGCTGACCGGCAACCCGGCGCTCGGCTTACGGATGGGTCAGCTCAGCCGCTTGAGCCAGGCCGGTCTGGCCGGTGTCACCGCGGCACAGGCGCCGACTGTGCGCGAAGCGGCGCGCTGCCTGATTCGCTTCGAAGCCTTGTATGGCTCCAACTATCGCGGTCAATCGAGCTTTCACGAAGACCCCCAAGGGGCCTGGCTGCGTTTTTACTCCATCAGCCCTTACAACAGCTATAACCGCTTCGTGGTGGATTCGATCATCGCGGGCTGGTTGCAGCAATTGTCCAGCGTCAGCCCTGCCCCGCTGCGCGCCGAACGCATCGAGATCGAATTCGAAGAACCCGACTACCGCGCCGCCTACGACGCGTTGGGCGACTGCCCGATACAGTTTGCTGCCGAGCACAATCAACTGCGCCTGAGCCTGGCCAGCCTTGCCCAGCGCAACCCGGAGCACTGCCCGAGCACCTGGCGCCACTTGCTGAGTTTGTGTGAGCGGGAACTGGAGCAACTGACACGCACCCGCAGCCTGCGTGAACGCATCACTCAGTTACTGGGGCCGTTGCTCAATGGTGGCCGGGAACCCGACCTGGAAGAAGTGGCGGCACGCCTGAAGCTGCCCACCTGGACTCTGCGTCGCAAACTCGCCGAGGAAGGCACGCAATTTCGCGCGATTCTCAACGACACCCGTCGCGACCTGGCCATGACCTACATTCGCGATACCGAACTGGCATTCGGAGAAATCGCCTACCTGCTGGGCTTCGCCTCAGCCGAAGCGTTTCAACGCGCCTTCAAACGCTGGACCGGCCAGACACCCGGCGAGTTTCGCCGCAGTCATCGCCAATCCGCCTGACATTTACAGCTCGGTAGCGTCTTCGGCAGGTTCCAGCGGATCCAGTTCAAACGCCTGATACTCGAGCAGCTCTTCTTGATAATCGTCCATTTCCGAATCCCCCACAGCTCATTGAAAAAAACGTCTGAATAAATGACCAGCGCCTTGAGCCTAAAGTGCCCACATGAAGGAAAAATGACGCGGGCACGACACTTCATCGCCAATAGATAAAACGTAGCAGGCGGTCGGGGATTTATCACAGGATTTTTTCAATGCAGACCGCAGGACAGCGGTCTGTTTGATGCGGGTCAATATTTACAGCGGGAACGGGACCGACGCGGCTTCGCGTGGCCCCGTAGCGCCAATCACTGACCAGTGATCGGCATGGCCTGAATCGGCTCCGAAGGTGGCGCCATGTCGCTTGGGTTGGCCGGTGGCGTGATCGCTTCCGGGGAAGGCGTTGGCTCAGCGCTTGGAGCCGAAGTAATCGGTGCGGCTTCAGGCGGCGGTGCTACCGGCTCTGACGCGACTGGTGCCTGTGTCGCTTCTGCCGCCGGGGCAGGCTCAGCCGCGGTTTGCGGGGCCAATGGCGCCGGTGCGGCCTTGGGTTCAGGCACGCCCAGATCGGTTTTCGGCTTCTCGGTGATATGCGCCGCTTCTTTCACTTCCTTGGGCAGGAACAGTTCGACCAGCGCGAAGAAACGCTCGTAGAACTTGGCGGACGTCACGGTTTCGCTCGCGACCTTGACCATCGAGTCATCCGACGAACCGATCGGCATCGATACCGAGCCCAGCACACCGACACCGAGACTGGCGGAGTTGTTGGTTTTCTTCAGCGCATACTTGTCTTGCAGGGCATTGGCGAACACCGTGGCGTGATGCCCGGCACTGCCGTCTTCGGCGCAGACCACACTGAAACTGATTTCCATGTGGGTCTCGCCGGTCTGCTGGAAGCTTTTGTGCCCGCTGATCAGTTTTGGATCGCTGCTGGTGATGATGTAGCCCTGACTCAGCAGGGCCCGACGAGCGGCTTCACAGGAAGCGGTGTCGGCCACTGGATAGTTTCGGGAAAATGTCCCGGAGTCGTCGAAGTTCTCATGCTCATAGATGGCGGCTTTCTTCGACGAGCACCCGGCCGCAACGGCCAGCACCAGCGCCAGCCCGGCAACACGCATGGGAAATGATTTAAACATTGAACATCCTGAGGAAAACGGTTCGGGGCGTATTGTGCAACAGATCGATGCTTAGCGGCGCATCGATTGTGTCTTAAAACAGTTACAGGAGTGTTGACTCCGACATTCAGTAAATGTCCCGCACGCTTGTCTGTTCACCTGTAACAAAAAACCCCGGCCTTTCGGCCGGGGTTCCTGTGTTGCGGACCACTCAGTCTGACATCAGAAACGCTTGATGTCGGCCTGGCTTTCCAGCTGCTTGCGGTAGGCCGCAAAGTCTTGCTGGCCAACTCGCGAAGCGAGGAAGCGACGGTATTGAGCCTTCTCTTCTTCAGTCGGCGATGCGGCTTCGTTGACACCGTTCAGGCGCACGATCACCAGATTGCCGTCGGCCAGAGTCACGCTGGTGAACGTAGGCTTGTCCTTGGCGGCAGGCTTGGGCATGCGGAACAGCGCTTGCAGCACAGTCGGGTCAACCCCTTCCTGAGCGCGAGTCGCAGCTTCGGTAACCTTCCAGCTCTGACCGTCAATCGGCTTTTCCAGTGGCGACTTGCCTTCGCGCAGGCTGGCAATCAACTCATCAGCATGGGTCTTGGCAGCCGCAATGGCGTGTTCCTTGGCCAATTGCGCACGGATCGGGCCCGCGACGCTTTCCAGCGGCAATTGCGTTGGCTTGAGGTGTTCCTTGGCGCGCAACACGATCACGGTTTCCGGATCGAGTTCGATGGCGGTGCTGTTGGCACCCTCATCCAGCACTTCCGGGCTGAACGCCGCGGTGATCACGGCGCGGTTGGCCGCAATGCCTTCGCCACCTTCACGGCCGAACGGCGCGGAAGTGTGAACGGTCAACTTCAAGTCTTGCGCCGGCTGGGCCAGATCGGAAGCTTCGAACGAGGCGTCCTCCAGTTGCTTGGTCGCCTCGACGAATCGCTGCTCGACCTGCGCGGTCTTCAAGTCGCGGGTCAGCTTGCCTTTCAGGCTGGCGAACGTCGGTACTTCAGGCGCTTCTACGCCCAGCAGCTTGATCAGGTGGAAACCGAAGTCGGTGCGAACCGGCTCGGAAACCTGATCCTTGGCCAGCGAATACAGGGACTTCTCGAAGACTGGGTCATAAACACCAGGACCTGCGTAGCCGAGGTCGCCGCCATTGTTCGCCGAACCCGGATCCTGGGAGAACTCCTTGGCGAGGGCCTCGAACTTCTCGCCTTTGGCCAGACGCGCCTGGATCTCTTCGATCTTGGCCTTGGCCTGCGCTTCGGTGGTCTTGTCGTTCACTTCGATCAGAATATGCGCAGCCCGGCGTTGCTCGGACAGGTTCGCGATTTCTTTCTGATACGCCGCTTGCAGGTCTTCGTCCTTGACGCTGACCTGGTCAAAGAAGGAAGCCTTCTTCAACTCCAGATAATCGATGACCACCTGATCCGGCGTCATGAATTCCTTGGCGTGTTCGTCGTAATAGGCTTTGACTTCGTCATCGGTCAGCTTCACCGCTGCCGGGTCTACCTTGATGTTCAGGGAGGCGAAATCGCGGGTCTGTTTCTCCAGACGGGCGAAAGCCAGAACCTGTGCGTCAGTGACGAAACCGCTACCCGCCAGACCGGCGCGCAACTGGCCGATCAGCATTTCCTGGGCCAGCATCTGGCGGAACTGCATGCGGCTGTAGCCGAGTTGACGAATTACCTGGTCGAAACGCTCAGGACTGAACTTGCCATCGACCTGAAATTCAGGGGTTTGCAGGATGACCTGGTCCAGCGCCGCTTCGGAGAAGGCGAACTTGGAGTTTTCTGCGCCTTGCAGCAGCAGTTTGCGATCGATCAGGCCTTTGAGGGCCGATTCGCGCAGCATTTTTTCGTCGAGCAAGGAAGCATCGAAATCCTTGCCCAGCTGTTGCATGAGTTGACGGCGTTGCATATCGACCGCCTGGCTCAGCTCGTTCTGGCTGATTTCGTCACCATTGACTTTCGCCGCCTCGTTCTTGTGCGTCGTGGCCTGAAAAATGGCGTCGAAACCGGTCAAAGCCATCAGTGCAACGATGACCCCGATAATGGTCTTGGCAATCCAGCCTTGTGAATTGTCCCTGATATTCTGCAGCATGCGTCCCCCATAAACGGTTGAACTTCAAAAATTAGGCAACCGTGGAGCGTGGGTAGAATCCGGATAGAAGAAAGGCGCATCCGAGGATGCGCCTTCTCGTAACTGGCGGAGCGGACCGATAACTCGAACTTGCGAGCCTCGGCGTCTCGGACCGGCAATTGCCGTCTGGACTACCGCTCCGCTGCCAGGTCAGGCTTGACCCTGACCCGGATAGGCAAAAACCTGAATCGAACTTAGTTGACAGCTTCTTTCAGTGCTTTACCGGCTTTGAAACCTGGTTTTTTGGCTGCTGCGATTTCCAGCGTCTTACCGGTCTGTGGGTTACGACCAATGCGAGCTGGACGATCAGTTACGGAGAAAGTACCGAAACCAACCAGAACAACGGAGTCACCAGCCTTGAGAGCGCCAGTGACGGATTCGATTACAGCGTCCAGCGCACGGCCAGCAGCAGCTTTCGGGATATCAGCGGATGCAGCGATAGCATCAATCAGTTCCGACTTGTTCACTCTAAGTCCCCTTATATCTATTTGAGTATGATTCTAAGTTTTTTTGGTGAAAGCAAAAACGAGTGCTGAATGGCCAACAGACACTTAAGAGCCGCTTTATAACAAGGGCTCTAAAAATCTGTCAAGGAAGCCCCCCAGGCAAATACGTACTAATGCGTGCTAATTCTTTCCTTAGAATCGGACTCGCGTTTTTCATCCTTCGCGACAATCTCCGGAGCCACATCCGGCAAGGGCTCCGGCGCGTATTGCAGCGCAATTTGCAGGACCTCGTCAATCCATTTAACCGGTTTAATCTGGAGATCTTGCTTGATATTGTCAGGAATCTCCTTCAGATCGCGAACATTCTCTTCAGGAATGATCACGGTCTTGATTCCACCGCGGTGAGCAGCGAGCAGTTTTTCTTTCAAACCACCGATCGCCAGCACTTGACCACGCAAGGTGATTTCACCGGTCATGGCTACGTCCGCACGCACCGGAATGCCGGTCAATGCCGACACCAGCGCCGTGCACATGCCTACACCGGCGCTAGGGCCGTCTTTCGGCGTCGCCCCTTCCGGCATGTGGATGTGGGTGTCACGCTTCTCGTGGAAGTCCAGGGGAATGCCCAGGCTCTTCGCGCGGCTGCGCACAACCGTCAGGGCTGCGGTGATCGATTCGACCATCACGTCGCCCAGGGAACCGGTCTTGATCAGCTGGCCTTTGCCCGGCACGACAGCGGCTTCGATGGTCAGCAATTCGCCGCCCACCTGAGTCCACGCCAACCCGGTTACCTGACCGATCTGATCCTGCTGCTCAGCCAGGCCGTAGCGGAATTTACGCACGCCCAGGTAGTGTTCCAGATCGTCCGCAGTGACCTTCACCGAGAAGCGTTTTTCCAGCGCATGCTCTTTGACCGCCTTGCGGCAAACCTTGGCAATCTGGCGCTCCAGCCCACGCACACCGGCTTCGCGGGTGTAGTAGCGGATGATGTCGCGGATCGCTTCGGCGTCGAATTCCAGCTCGCCTTTCTTCAAACCGTTGGCCGTGATCTGCTTCGGCGAAAGGTATTTGACGGCAATGTTGATCTTCTCGTCTTCGGTGTAGCCCGGCAGACGAATCACTTCCATCCGGTCCAGCAGCGCCGGTGGAATGTTCATGGAGTTCGAGGTGCACAGGAACATCACATCCGACAGGTCGTAGTCGACTTCCAGATAGTGATCGTTGAAGTTGTGGTTCTGCTCGGGATCAAGCACTTCCAGCAACGCCGACGCCGGATCGCCACGCATGTCGCTGCCCATTTTGTCGATTTCATCGAGCAGGAACAGCGGGTTACGGACGCCCACCTTTGTCATCTTTTGAATCAATCTTCCGGGCATCGAACCGATGTAGGTACGGCGATGACCACGAATTTCCGCTTCATCACGCACACCGCCCAGGGCCATGCGCACGAATTTACGGTTAGTGGCGTGCGCGATCGACTCCGCCAGAGAGGTTTTACCCACCCCCGGAGGACCTACCAGGCACAACACCGGACCACGAATCTTCTTCACGCGCTTTTGCACAGCGAGGTATTCGAGAATCCGCTCTTTGACTTCTTCCAGACCATAGTGGTCGGCGTCGAGAATGTCTTCTGCGCGCGCCAGGTCCAGACGCACCTTGCTCTGAGCCTTCCACGGCACCTGAACCAGCCAGTCGATGTACGAACGCACCACGGTCGCTTCCGCGGACATTGGCGACATTTGCTTTAGCTTGTTCAGTTCGGCCGTAGCCTTGGCGAGCGCGTCTTTTGGCAGGCCGGCGGCATCGATGCGCTTTTTCAGCTCTTCGACTTCGTTATGCCCTTCGTCGCTGTCGCCGAGCTCTTTCTGAATGGCCTTCATCTGCTCATTCAAGTAGTACTCGCGCTGACTGCGCTCCATTTGCTTTTTGACGCGACCGCGAATGCGTTTTTCGACTTGCAGCAGATCGATCTCGGCATCCAGCAACGCCAGGACGTGCTCGACCCGGGCCGACAAATCGATGATTTCGAGGATTTCCTGCTTCTGCTCGATCTTCAGGGCCATGTGCGCGGCCATGGTGTCGACCAGGCGGCCAGGCTCGTCGATGCTGTTGAGCGACGACAGAACTTCAGCCGGGACTTTCTTGCCCAGCTGCACATATTGTTCGAACTGCGACAGCAGGCTGCGGACAAACACTTCCGACTCGCGCTCTGGCGCGTCGACTTCGTCGATCAACGAGACTTCGGCACGGCAATGGCCGTCCACTTCGCTGAAGCGCTCCACGGCGCCTCGCTGCTCGCCTTCGACAAGAACCTTGACCGTGCCATCAGGCAGCTTCAGCAGCTGCAGAACGGTCGCAATCGTACCTACGCGATAAAGTGCGTCTTCACCGGGATCGTCGTCAGCAGGGTTTCTCTGAGCCAGCAGAAGGATCTGCTTGTCGCCCGTCATCGCTGCCTCGAGAGCTTCGATGGATTTCTCGCGCCCCACGAACAGCGGGATAACCATGTGCGGATAAACCACGACATCACGCAATGGCAGGAGAGGCAATTCGATGGTTGTCTTCATGATTTCGCCTCTACGGCGGCCATATGGCCGGAAACAGATGGAAGTAAGCTTGAAACCAAGATGGGGGCAGCCTTCAAAAAAAACAAGCACAAAGACTGTGTAAAAAACCGGAAAAAGCAAAGGGGCCCGAAGGCCCCTTCTTTGTACCAACCGCGTGACGCTTAGGCGTCTGGCGCGGCCTTGGCAGCAGGCTCACTGTTTTCATAGATATACAGTGGCTTGGACTTGCCTTCTATAACGCTTTCATCGATCACTACTTTACTCACCTCGGACTGCGAGGGGATTTCATACATAGTGTCGAGCAATACACCTTCGAGAATCGAACGCAGACCACGTGCACCGGTTTTGCGTTCCAGCGCGCGCTTGGCGACCGATTTCAGTGCGTCAGCCCGGAATTCCAGGTCCACGCCTTCCATCTCGAACAGCTTGGCATACTGCTTGGTCAGAGCATTTTTCGGCTCGGTGAGGATCTGCATCAAAGCAGCTTCATCAAGCTCGTCCAGCGTCGCAAGAACCGGCAGACGACCGACGAATTCAGGGATCAGACCGAACTTGACCAGATCGTCAGGCTCGACTTCACGCAGGGATTCACCGACTTTCTTGCCTTCTTCCTTGCTGCGAACTTCCGCGTTGAAACCGATGCCGCCCTTGGTGGAACGGTTTTGAATAACCTTTTCCAGACCGGAGAACGCACCACCGCAGATGAACAGGATGTTACGGGTGTCGACCTGCAGGAATTCCTGCTGCGGATGCTTGCGACCACCTTGAGGCGGAACGGAAGCGACCGTGCCTTCGATCAACTTGAGCAGGGCCTGCTGCACGCCTTCACCGGAAACGTCCCGAGTGATCGACGGGTTGTCAGACTTGCGCGAAATCTTGTCGATTTCGTCGATGTAGACAATGCCCATCTGGGCCTTTTCCACGTCGTAATCGCACTTCTGCAACAGCTTCTGAATGATGTTCTCGACATCTTCACCTACGTAACCCGCCTCGGTGAGGGTGGTTGCGTCGGCGATGGTGAACGGAACGTTCAGCAAGCGGGCCAGTGTTTCGGCAAGCAGGGTTTTACCCGAGCCTGTCGGGCCGATCAGCAAGATGTTGCTCTTGCCGAGTTCGACGTCGTCATTCTTTTTGTCACGCTGGTTCAGACGCTTGTAGTGGTTGTACACCGCTACGGCCAGAACCTTTTTTGCACGCTCCTGACCAATCACGTACTGATCAAGGATGCCGCTGATTTCTTTAGGCGAAGGCAATTTATGCGCGCTGCTCTCGGCCTGTGCTTCCTGCACCTCCTCGCGGATGATGTCATTGCACAGGTCGACGCACTCGTCGCAGATAAAGACCGAGGGGCCGGCAATCAATTTGCGCACTTCATGCTGGCTTTTGCCACAGAAGGAGCAATAGAGCAGCTTGCCGTTGTCCTCGCCGTTGCGGGTGTCAGTCATTCGTTCGATCCAAATCCGATAGGCTTGCAACACAAGATGAAGGCTATTGCGGGCTTTTTCAAGCCCGCCGCTGATCAGACCAGCCGACCAAGCCTATTTTGAGCTGCTTATTTTAAGCGGGGCGCTGATTGATCACTTCGTCGATCAACCCGTATTCACGCGCAGCTTCTGCACTCATGAAGTTATCGCGGTTGGTATCGCGCTCGATTTCCTCAAGCGTGTGCCCGCTGTGCTTGGCCATCAACGTGTTGAGACGTTCACGGATGAAGAGGATTTCCTTGGCATGGATTTCGATATCCGATGCCTGGCCCTGGAAACCGCCCAGTGGCTGGTGAATCATCACACGCGAGTTCGGCAGGCAGTAACGCTTGCCAGGAGCACCGGCGGTCAGCAGGAAAGCGCCCATGCTGCACGCCTGGCCGATACAGGTGGTCGACACGTTGGGTTTGATGAACTGCATGGTGTCGTAGATCGACATGCCTGCTGTCACCGAACCGCCCGGGGAGTTGATATAGAGATGGATGTCCTTGTCCGGGTTTTCCGCTTCAAGGAACAGCAGTTGCGCACAGATCAGGTTGGCCATGTAGTCCTCTACCGGGCCAACCAGAAAGATCACTCGCTCCTTGAGGAGACGCGAGTAGATGTCGTAGGCGCGCTCGCCACGAGCGGACTGCTCGACAACCATCGGGACCAGGCCGCCTGCGGCCTGGATATCAGAGTTCTGCTGAATATACGAATTACGGAACATGCTCTGCAGTCACTCCCAAATAGTTATGTCTTGAATACGCATAAGCCAGCTCGAGAGCTGGCTTATGGTGTGTGCTTCTAACGCAAAAACAATCAGTCGGCTTGTGGAGCTTCTACCGGCTTGACCGCTTCTTCGTAAGAGACCGATTTGTCGGTCACGCTAGCTTTCTGCAGAACAGTATCCACAACTTGCTCTTCCAGCACAACCGAACGAACTTCGTTCAGTTGCTGGTCGTTCTTGTAGTACCAGGACACAACTTGCTCAGGCTCCTGGTAGGCCGAAGCCATTTCCTGAATCATCTCGCGAACGCGGGTTTCGTCAGGCTTGAGGTCGAATTGCTTGACCACTTCAGCCACGATCAGACCCAGCACTACGCGGCGCTTGGCTTGCTCTTCGAACAGCTCGGCCGGCAGTTGGTCAGGCTTGATGTTGCCACCGAACTGCTGAACAGCCTGCACGCGCAGACGGTCAACTTCGTTGGACAGCAGAGCCTTAGGCACTTCGATCGGGTTGGTGGCCAGCAGACCGTCCATTACCTGATTCTTGACCTTGGATTTGATCGCCTGACGCAGCTCGCGCTCCATGTTCTTGCGAACTTCGGTGCGGAAGCCTTCCAGACCGGTTTCCTTGATGCCGAATTGAGCGAAGAACTCTTCGGTCAGCTCTGGCAGTTTTGGCTCGGAAACAGTGTTCACGGTCACGGTGAACTCGGCGGTCTTGCCAGCCAGGTCGAGGTTCTGGTAGTCCTCTGGGAAAGTCAGGTTCAGAACGCGTTCTTCACCGGCTTTAGCGCCAACCAGACCATCTTCGAAACCGGGGATCATGCGGCCGGAACCCAGAACCAGCTGAGTACCTTTGGCGGAACCGCCAGCGAACACTTCACCGTCGACCTTGCCGACGAAATCGATGTTCAGCTGGTCTTCGTTCTGGGCAGCGCGATCGGCCACTTCAAAACGGGTGTTCTGCTTGCGCAGGATGTCCAGCATTTTGTCCAGATCGGCATCAGCCACGTCAGCGCTCAGGCGCTCAACGTTGATACCTTCGAAACCGGCAACGGTGAACTCAGGGAACACTTCGAATACGGCAACGTATTCCAGGTCCTTGCCTGCTTCCAGCGATTTAGGCTCGATCGAAGGCGAACCAGCCGGGTTCAGCTTCTGCTCAACCACAGCTTCGTAGAAGGAAGACTGGATCACGTCACCTACAGCTTCCTGACGCGCATCAGCACCGAAACGGCGCTTGATTTCGCTCATTGGCACTTTGCCTGGACGGAAGCCAGCAATCTTGGCCTTTTGGGCGGTCTGCTGCAGACGCTTGTTGACCTGGCTCTCGATGCGCTCAGCCGGCACGGTGACGCTCATGCGGCGCTCAAGAGCAGTAGTATTTTCAACAGAAACTTGCATGGATATTCCTCGTTGCACAGACGTTAGCCGGCCGTTTCCGACCCCAGAATCAAGGGCATGCATTCTAGTGGGTCAAACTCAAGAAGTCACCCTACTGAAAACGGGTAAAAACGCAGCAGGCAATTTATAGGTGCGAATGCACGAATGCACCTCGCCCCGATGGCAAATACAACCAATCACGCCAGGGCTCTGCGCCAACCCTTCTATATATAGAAGCGGTCGCCAGCGATCTCCCTGACAGCCGACCTCGCAAGCAAGGCCGGCGGACAGAACGGCATCATCGAGAAACATAAATACGACGAAACGCCCCGCCCCTGCGGCCCGGAACCAGCGGCCGCTGAAACAAAAAAGGCGCCAGACTTTTCAATCTGGCGCCTTTCGAAATATGGGGTGGACGATGGGGATCGAACCCACGACAACGGGAGTCACAATCCCGTGCTCTACCAACTGAGCTACGCCCACCATATTGCGTAACAAGGAAGCCAAACAGCTTCGTTGCTGAACCCCATTCACACCAGCCGGTATGAACGAAGCTTTATTTGGTGCGGATGAAGAGACTCGAACTCTTACGCCTCGCGGCGCTGGAACCTAAATCCAGTGTGTCTACCAATTCCACCACATCCGCGGAGTGAAGCTTTTAAAGCAAAGGCGCCAGACTGTTAATCTGGCGCCTTTTCGAAATATGGGGTGGACGATGGGGATCGAACCCACGACAACGGGAGTCACAATCCCGTGCTCTACCAACTGAGCTACGCCCACCATATTGCGTTACTTGTGCCAAAGCTGCCTAATGGCGCACCCGGCAGGACTCGAACCTGCGACCATCCGCTTAGAAGGCGGATGCTCTATCCAGCTGAGCTACGGGCGCCTTGTTAGCTGTACCCTTGAAGGACTACAAACTAAGAGCTTGTCAGTCTTGCAGAACTGTAATTCCGTTCGACCTTCTTAACCAGTGCTAGGCTGTGCCCGACAAGTGCGACGAATAGTATAGAGCCCCCCAGAGGTCGTCAAATCCTTTTTAAAAAAAATTCATTTAATTAAAGGGGTTAGAGGAATTTGCAGACCAAGCGCCTTTGCCCTCACCGCATGACATGCGAGAATGCGTTCTCTTTTTTTCCCCTCTCGATGGTTAATCACGCGCAATGACTGCACAACTAATCGACGGCAAATCGATCGCCGCCAGCCTGCGCCAGCAGATCGCCCAACGGGTTACCGAGCGTCGCCAGCAAGGCCTGCGCACGCCCGGCCTAGCGGTGATCCTGGTCGGCAGCGATCCTGCCTCTCAGGTTTATGTCTCGCACAAGCGTAAAGACTGTGAAGAGGTCGGCTTTCTTTCCCAAGCCTATGACCTGCCTTCCGAAACCACTCAAGAAGCGCTGACCGATCTGATCGATCGCCTGAATGACGATCCGGCGATTGACGGCGTTCTGTTGCAGCTTCCTCTTCCTGAACACCTGGACGCGTCCAAATTGCTGGAGCGCATTCGCCCGGACAAGGACGTCGACGGTTTCCATCCTTATAACGTCGGTCGTCTGGCCCAGCGTATTCCGCTGCTGCGTCCATGCACGCCCAAAGGCATCATGACCTTGCTGGAAAGCACCGGTGCCGATCTGTATGGAATGAATGCCGTGGTCGTCGGCGCGTCCAACATTGTTGGCCGCCCGATGGCGATGGAGTTGTTGCTGGCCGGTTGCACCGTGACCGTCACCCACCGCTTCACCAAGGATCTGGCCGGCCACGTCGGTCGTGCTGACCTGGTTGTTGTCGCCGCTGGCAAACCGGGCCTGGTCAAGGGTGAATGGATCAAGGAAGGCGCGATCGTGATCGACGTCGGCATCAACCGCCAGGAAGACGGCAAACTGGTCGGTGATGTGATCTACGAAACCGCCCTGCCCCGCGCTGGCTGGATCACTCCGGTCCCGGGCGGCGTCGGCCCGATGACTCGTGCCTGCCTGCTGGAAAACACGCTGTACGCCGCCGAAACCCTGCACAGTTAAGGCTGGTTGCAGAGGTAGTCCGCGACACAAGGAACCCCGCCCATGGCGGGGTTCTTTTTTGCCCGCGGAACAGGCTCGACCATCCGCCGGAAAATGACATTTTTTTCATGCTTTCCGGGACTTTCACCTGTTACTTGAACAACCATCGACAGTTATTCAGCCATACTCCAGAATGTCGCGCTTTTTACGAAATAGCCCGTTACATAAACGGCGTATCAACACTTTATGAGTCTGCCAGCGTGAAAATCCGTCTTTCCATCCTGAGCCTAGTTTTTGCAGTTACAGGGACTTTCATCACGCCAATCGCCAGCGCTGGCGAAACCACCGCAGCGCCTCGAGATACCTCGCAACTCAAGCTCGCTTCCGGCAGCTCTTTGCTGTTGGATATGCAGACCAACAAAGTCATCTACGCCAGCAACCCTGACGTGGTTGTCCCCATCGCTTCCGTCAGCAAGCTGATGACCGGCCTGGTCGTGGTTGAAGCCCGGCAAAACATGGACGAATACATCAACATCAACATTAGCGACACGCCGGAAATGAAGGGTGTGTACTCACGGGTGAAGCTAAAGAGCGAACTGCCACGCAGAGAAATGTTGCTGATTGCCCTGATGTCCTCCGAAAACCGCGCCGCCGCGAGCCTGGCCCATCACTATCCGGGTGGCTATGCCGCGTTCATTGCGGCGATGAACGCCAAGGCCCGTGCGCTTGGCATGACCAATACCCATTTCGTCGAACCGACGGGGCTCTCACCGCGTAACGTTTCGACCGCTCGCGACTTGAGTAAACTGTTGATCGCCGCGCACAAGTACCCGTTGCTGACCGAGTTGAGCACGACCAAGGAAAAAACCGTTACGTTCCGCAAACCCAACTACAGCCTGGGCTTTCGCAACACCGACCATTTGGTCCGCAAGCCGGACTGGGACATCCAGCTGACGAAAACCGGCTTCACCAACGAAGCAGGTCACTGCCTGGTGCTGGTGACCCGGATGGGTAATCGCCCGGTGGCCTTGGTGATTCTTGACGCCTATGGCAAGTACACGCACTTTGCCGATGCCACCCGTATGCGCAATTGGGTAGAGAGCGGCAAGAGCGCGGACGTGCCTTCCGTAGCCTTGCAGTACAAGGCAGACAAGAACCTCAAGCAGCGCCAGAGCGGCGTGGTTGAAGCTTCGAAGTAACTTTTCTGAGAGTGCATGAAAAAGCCCCGAACAGTCGGGGCTTTTTTTCGTCGCCAATTAGTCGTTAGGCAGCGGCATCTGGTCGTCATCCGGAATGCCATCTCCTTTGCTCGGGTCTCGCCAGCCCTGCGGATGTTCCGTTGGCGCCACGGTGGGACGCGCCAGTGGATCTCGCATTGGGCTGTCCGGATCCAGCACCGGATCGATGCTTTCTTCAGGAGTGGTCGGAACAGTTTCCGGACGTTTGTCGTTGAAGCTTGAATCGGTAGACATACGCACCTCCATGAGACCTAGGGTTTCAGATCGCCAAGTGGATCGTAGGGCTTTGCCGGAGCCTTGGGATTGTCACCCGGCTTCACATCCTTCGGCGCTTTGGCCGGTCCGATGGGATCGACCTGAGGATCGGCGAGGTCAGGAGAATCGGGATCAAACCCCAGCTCATCATCGCCGGACGAATGCTCGGACGAATGTGGGCCGGCGGGGGTATTGGAATGTGCCATGGGCGCCTCCTGATCACGGCCCGAAAAGATCAGGGCCTTACAGGTTCAGAGGACGCCAACGGGCCGGGGTGCCCGGCAGATGACGAACGGGCTTACTGTGCGTTCAGAGCCTTTTTGGCCTTCGCCGCCGCCTGCTCCTGGCCGGCCTGGGCCAGATCGTTGGCCGCCTTGAGCCAGCGCTGCTGATCGACTTCCGCTGGAATCTGCGTCGGTGCCTGAATCAGCACCGCCCATCCACCGGCATCCTTGAAAGCCGATTCGAACGAACCGAAGCTCATCAGCAACCGCTGGTCCATCCCGGCACGCAACAACACGGTCTGTTTCTGACGGTTATAGCCGGAGAGAATTGCATAACGCGGTTCAGCCCAGAGCGCCGAGCCCTCGGTAAACCGCACCATCACCGGATACCCGGCGGCCACCTGAGTCAGCAAGGCTGGCAGATTGCTGTCCAGCGGATAAACCATCATCCCGTACTCACGGGCGAGGTTCTGCATGTTCTGTTGCAACTGGGCTTCGGCGCCCGGCAAACGAAGCGGTTTGTCGAGCAAACCCGGGGTGATCACGATGCCTTGCTGGGACAACATGCTCGCCAATACCTGCGGCCCGCTTTGATTGGCCACGCCCTTATAGAACCGACCCGTGAGTTCGACCCGCTCCGGCAGCCGCTTGATCTGCGGCGCAACGCTCCCCGCGCAGCCAGAAAGACTGGCGACACAACCCACGATCACCGCCACCGAAAGAATTCGAGAAATTACCCGCACCATCATCACTCTCTTGTTCAGACGCCAGGCAATCCGCTTCCCGGCTTGGGCATCGATCATAGGACGCCGCGCGGCGCCGGTATAGCCTTAACCGGTAGTTGATTGCTTTCGATAGAGCGAACTGGTTGGTGCCAGGCGACTTTCGGTCAATAGCCTGAAACACAGCAGCGACTAGACTGTCACTTGCATAGCGTGTGCGCCCGCTGCAGGGCAAAGAGGAGGCATCGATGAGCCTGACAATGACAATCGTAATGTTGATTTCCGGCTGGCTGGCCGTCGCCGCTGCCATGTTGTGGGGAGTTCTGCGCATTACCCGCCGCCACCATCACCATCCGGTCCAATCGGCGCCAGTGACGAAAGCCGAGGAACCTCCCGTACGTCACGCAACCGCGCACTGACGTTATCCGGATACAAGCAAAAACGGCCGCCTGGACTCTTTCGAGTTCAGGCGGCCGTTTCGTTTAGCGATGGTTAAGCTTCAGTGGCAATGCGCTTTTGCTTCGCGCGCCGGGACATCATGTTCAACACTTCAATCGTGGCCGAGAACGCCATGGCGGCATACACATAGCCTTTCGGTACGTGGGCGCCGAAGCCCTCGGCGATCAGCGTCATGCCGATCATGATCAGGAAGCCAAGGGCCAGCATGACCACCGTCGGGTTGTCATTGATGAACTTGGCCAGCGGATCAGCTGCAAACAACATCACCAATACCGACACCACCACCGCGATGATCATGATCGGCAAGTGCTCGGTCATGCCGACGGCGGTAATGATGCTGTCGATGGAAAACACCATGTCCAGCATCAGGATCTGCCCGATCGCCGCGGCGAAACCCAAGGTTACCGTCGATGTCGCCGAAGTCGGATCATCCGGAGCAGGGTCCATGCTGTGATGGATTTCGGTCGTTGCCTTCCACAACAGGAAAAGACCACCGGCGATCAGGATCATGTCTTTCCAGGAGAACGCGTGGCCGAAAACCTCGATCACAGGCGTGGTCAACTGGACAATGAACGCAATGGTGCTGAGCAAGCCCAGGCGCAGGATCAACGCCATGCCGATACCGATGCGCCGCGCTTTCTGCCGGTGCTGCTCGGGCAGTTTATTGGTCAGGATCGAGATGAAGATCAGGTTATCGATGCCGAGCACGATTTCCATCACCACCAGGGTGGCCAGGGCGACCCAGGCAGTGGGGCTGGCGGCTAGTTGTAAAAGGTATTCCATGGGTCAGTCCTGACTCGTTGTAAGACGGTTTAGATTTCCTTGGAGGAAGATTCGGATTTTTCCGAGTCTTTTTCCGATGATTCTTTTTTGCTGATCAGCCCGCCGGTGGCATCACTGAGCGCTTGCTCGGCGGCTTTGTGGGTATCGTCGATGGCCTGTTTCGCGCTTTCGGCGGCTTTGCCCATCAGTTGCTGGGCGCTTTTTTCGGCTTGGTCGCAACCGGCCAATACCAGTAAAGATGTGATCAACAGCGCCGTGGCTTTAATTTTCATGATGCTTCCCTCGATATAACGAACGGGACCGAAACGATGGCCCGTTGATAGCGAGGCATTCTAGGGAAGCAGATACTTCAGGAAAATTCGTATTTTTGCCATGTATACTTCGGTTTTTACGAATGTAGGAGCTGCCGAAGGCTGCGATCTTTTGATTTTGTTTTTCACGGGCAGATCAAAAGATCGCAGCCTCGTTTCACTCGACAGCTCCTACAGGTGGCCGTACATGTTGAATTATCGGCAATTGCATTACTTCTGGGTGGTGGCCAAAACCGGCAGCATCGTGCGCGCCTGCGAACAGCTGAACCTCACTCCGCAGACCATCAGTGGGCAGATTTCACTGCTGGAACAAACCTATGGCATCGAACTGTTTCGCCGCGTCGGTCGGCAACTGGAACTCACCGAAGCCGGCCGGCAAACCCTAACCTACGCCGAGCAAATGTTTCAGTTGGGCGGTGAACTGGAATTGATGTTGCGGGCGCAGCCCAATGAACAGCAGATTCTGTTTCGCGTCGGCGTGGCCGACGTGGTGCCCAAATCCATCGTCTACCGCCTGATCGCGCCGACCATGGAACTGAGTGAGCCGCTGCGCATTACGTGCCGCGAAGACAAGCTTGAACGTTTGTTGGCCGACCTGGCGATCCAGCGTCTGGACCTGGTGATCTCCGACAGCCCGATGCCGTCGCACCTGGACATCAAAGGCTACAGCCAGAAGCTCGGTGAATGCGGGATCAGTTTCTTCGCCACACCTGAGTTGGCGGCGCGATACGGCGAGGATTTCCCGCGCAACCTGCACGGCGCACCGCTTCTGATTCCGGGACCGGAAACCGTAGTGCGCAGCCGTTTGCAACGCTGGTTCGCCGAGCAGCAGATCCAGCCAAAAATTGTCGGTGAGTTCGACGACAGCGCCTTGATGCAGGCCTTCGGCCAATCCGGCAGCGGGATTTTCATCGGCCCGAGCGTGATTGCCGATGAAGTGAAACGCCAATGCGGCGTGGAGGTGATTGGCCAGACTGACGCCGTGAGCGAGTCGTTCTACGCCATTTCCGTGGAGCGCAAGGTCAAGCACCCTGGCATTGTCGCCATTACCGAAGGTGCCCGACGCGAGTTGTTTACAACGCTGTGATTTCTTCGCGTGGCTTGAAAGTCATCAGGGCGATAGCCAGCAGAATCGAAGCAAGAATAAAAGCCGCCGCCGCGAAGCCAAGACCTTGCAGGCCAACACTGTCGATCACCCGACCGCCGATCATCGCGCCCAAGCCAATACCGAGGTTGGCCCCGGCGATGTTCAACGACGCAGCAAACGCCGGCGCTTCCGGTGCGGCTTTCATCAGCCGCACATGGCTGACCAAAAACAACGCTGCCTGAGTCACGCCCCAGATGCCCATCGCCGCCGCGAGGCCGACCGGCGAATGAATGTTCGGTACCAGCGCCACCAGGCCGGCAATCATGAATGCGCAGAACATCATCGAAGCCATCAGCGGGTGACGATCCACCGCGCGACCGCCCAACGAGTTGCCGATCAAACCGACCGCACCGAAGCCCATCAGGCACCAGCCGACCACCGTGCCGTTGAAACCGGCCAGTCGCTCAAGAATGTCCGCCAGATAGGTGTACGCGGTGAACATGCCGCTGAACACAATCACCGACAGCAATACATGACCGATCATCAACGGGCTGCGCAGGATCTTGAACTGCGAGCGAAAGCTGACCTGGTGCTGGTGCAGATTGGTTTTTGGCAGGTAGATAAACAGCAGCAACGCCTTGGCAAACGCGATGACCGCCAGAATGGCGAAGGCGCTGCGCCAGCCGAACGCATCGGAAATCAGCGTGCCCACCGGAATGCCGAACACCGTAGCGCAGACGATACCGAAGCCGATCTTGGCGATGGCGCGACCCGCGTAGTCCGGGCCGACAATATCGACGGCGGTTTCACTGGCCAGCGCCCAGAACACCGGCAACCCCAGTGCCGGGATCAACCGGGCGAACGCCATCACCCAGATATTCGGCGCCAGCGCCGCGAGGGTGTTGGCCAGGCCAAACATGATCAACACCGAGATAAACAGCTTGCGTCGTTCGAAGCGGGCGAAGTACGCGGTGAGGAACGGCCCGAATGCGGCGACGGTGAAGGCAAACAGGGTTACCAGCAAACCCGCTTGCGGAATGCTGACGTCGAGGTCACGGGCGATGGCCGGCAACAGGCCGACGATGATGAACTCCGTGGTCAGCACCGTGAAACCGGCGGCAGACAACAGAAGAATCGGAAACAGCATGCAAAACTCCAGAAAACGACAACACCAGCGATAGCCCGAAGGCTCACTGGCGGATGAAAATGAGGATGGCGAATCTTAACAGAGTGTTTCCGGATGCGGTTGCACGAACCTGCAATTCGCGTTGAATGCCGGGGTGGCAGTTCGTCACAGGTCTGAAAGATCGTTCTTACGCTGTGATAAAGTCCGCGCCCTGAAAAACGTACACCCTGTGTTCATCGAGCATTTATTGCCGCCGATGTCGCGACATTCTTCGGTTTCCTGCCTGCGATCTGCCCCGTAGAGCGGCGAAACCTCGCACTTATAAAAAATCAGAGATGCCGTTTTATGACTGCTTCATCCCCTTCTCTATTGCAACGCCTCAAACGCTTGAGCCTGGTTACGCAAATCGTGATCGGCCTGATCGCCGGTATTGCCCTGGCCCTGTTTGCGCCTGACGCGGCGAAGTCCACCGCGTTCATCGGCAAAGTGTTTGTCTCGGCGCTGAAGGCCGTCGCGCCGATCCTGGTGTTCGTGCTGGTCATGGCGTCGATTGCCAACCACAAGCACGGCCAGGAAACCCACATCCGACCAATTCTGTTTCTGTATCTGCTGGGGACTTTCGCCGCCGCCGTGGTCGCTGTGGTTGCCAGCATGATGTTCCCGTCGAGCCTGGTGCTGTCGACTCAGGATGTTGCTGTGTCTGCGCCTGGCGGTATCGGCGAAGTGCTGCAAAGCCTGTTGCTGAGCGTGGTCGACAACCCTGTCAGCGCCCTGATGAATGCGAACTTCATCGGCATTCTGGCGTGGGCCATCGGTATGGGCGTTGCCATCCGTCACGCCGGCGACACCACCCGTGAAGTGCTGGGCGACCTGTCCAACGGCGTGACCGTGATTGTGCGAGTGGTGATTCGCTTCGCCCCGCTGGGCATTTTCGGCCTGGTGGCCTCGACCTTGGCGACCTCCGGTTTCGGCGCCCTGATCGGTTACGCGCATCTGTTGGCCGTGTTGCTGGGCTGCATGTTGTTTGTGGCGCTGGTGATGAACCCGCTCATCGTGTTCTGGAAACTGCGTCGCAACCCGTATCCGTTGGTGCTGACCTGCCTGCGCGAAAGCGGCATCACCGCGTTCTTCACCCGCAGTTCGGCGGCGAACATTCCGGTCAACCTGGAGTTGAGCAAGCGTCTGGGCCTGCACGAAGACACCTACTCGGTATCGATCCCGCTGGGCGCGACCATCAACATGGCCGGTGCGGCGATCACCATCACCGTACTGACATTGGCGGCTGTGCACACGCTGGGCATTGCTGTGGACATCCCGACCGCGATCCTGTTGAGCGTCGTCGCAGCGATCTGCGCCTGCGGTGCCTCGGGTGTGGCCGGTGGTTCGCTGTTGCTGATCCCGCTGGCGTGCAGCCTGTTCGGCATCCCGAGCGAAATCGCCATGCAGGTGGTGGCGGTTGGTTTCATCATCGGCGTGTTGCAGGACTCGGCGGAAACCGCGCTGAACTCCTCCACCGATGTACTGTTCACCGCAGCGGCTTGCCTGGGTGAAGAGGCAAAAGCAGAACGCCTGGCCTGAAAGATCAAGAGATCGCAGCCTTCGGCAGCTCCTACATTGGAATGCA
>NZ_JBSVXD010000044.1:0-35567 GCF_054070755.1 Pseudomonas sp. SDO5591_S426
CAAGCCAGCTCCCACAGGGTCCGGGGTGATCTCATTTCTTGAGCCCAACACAAAAACTGTGGGAGCGGGCTTGCCCGCGAAGGCGTCAGGTCAGTCGATAAGAATGTTGACTGACCCGACCCACAGTTTTTGATTTATACCGCCGCCGGCCGGGCAATCTGCTGCTGCGCCAACCCAATGAACGCACTCATCGCCGAAGTAATCATCGTGTCATTGCGGCGAATGAACACCGTGGAAACGTTAGCGAACTCCGGCGGCAACGTGTGGCAGCGAATCGCATGCCGAACGCTGCAATTTTCCGCGATCGACTTGGGCAACAGCGTCACGCCCATGCCCGCCGCGACGCACGACAGAATGCCATCCAGCGTGCCCAGCTCCATGATCTGGTTCGGCACAAGCCCCACTTGATAGAACCAGTTTTCCAGTGTCGAGCGATAGAAGCAGCCGGTGCGAAACACCAGCACGGTTTGCTGGGGCATTTTTTCGATCAGCGCGGGCAGTGTTTCGAATTGGTTGCTGCTGACCAGCACCAATTCTTCGTTGAACACTTCCTCTTGGGCCAACGCCGAATTCTGGTGAAAACCTCCGACAAACGCGCCGTCGAGTCGATGGGCCTCAATCGCCTTGATCAGCTCCACCGTGGTGCCGGTCAGCAGCGACAACTGCACCTCGGGAAACTGCTCGCGGTACTTGGTCAGCACTTGCGGCAGGCGGATAGCAGCGGTGGTCTCCATAGAACCCAGGCGCAGCAGGCCGGTCGGGCTGCCGGTATCCATCAGCGCGCTGCGGCTCTCTTCGGTCAACTGCAGAATGCGCCGCGCGTAACCGAGGAAGGTTTCGCCCGCCGATGTCAGCACGACTCCGGACTTCTTGCGGATGAACAGCTCGCGGTTGAGCTCGGCTTCCAGTTCTTTCACGCGCATGGTCACGTTGGACTGCACCGTATTCACCTGCACCGCCGCTGCGGTGAAGCTGCCCAACTCGGCCACGGCGCAGAAAATCTTCAATTGGCGCATTTCCATGTTCGTTACCACCCATCATGAAAAGTGATTGTGGATATATTTAATGATCACTTTACGAGCTTTTCTGCGGATTAGTAAAGTGCTTGAAACGATATGAAACGAGCGTAGATCGACCATGAAATTGATTTCAAAAATTGACCATGTGTTTGCAGGAGGTCTCGGGTTGTTGAAACCCGAAGGACAGCAAACGGGCATCTTCAAGCAACGGCACGCAGAGCCGGTCCGCATAGAGAAACAGGGAATCGTCGGCGACCAGCATGGCGATACCCGTGTGCACGGCGGTCCGGAAAAAGCAGTCCATCAGTACGCGGCGCAAAACTATGAACGTCTGGCTCAGGCCTTCCCACACAGCGCACCGGAACTGATGGCGGGCAGCCTCGGGGAGAATATTTCTGCGTTTGGCCTATCGGAACTCAACGTGCACATCGGTGACGTGTTCCAGGTCGGCAGCGCGGTCTTGCAGGTGTCCCAACCGCGCAGCCCGTGCTGGAAGATCAATCACCGTTTCGATGCCGAGCACATGTCGATGTTTGTCGCCAAAGAGCGGATCACCGGCTGGTATTACCGGGTCCTTCAGCCGGGTTTCATTGGCGTGGGAGACAGCATCGAACTGCTGGAGCGGCACAGCGAACGCTTTTCCATCGACCAGTTCTGGCAGGTGCAGTTGTCGCATCGGCCAGTGATCGATGATTTGCTGGCGTTGGCGGCCACTGCTGGGCTGGCTGAAGACTGGAAGCGGCGTCTGGGTGAGCGGGCGAAGTGGCTGCAGAAACGTGTTCACGAAATATGATTCATAAGATCATTAATCATCATTTTACATGATTCATTGGCGGGCCTACTTTGGCGATGTCGGGGCGTTGAACAGCCACCGGCCTCACAACAAAAAGAGATGGCTCTTATCCACCACCAGGGGACACCCGCCATGAGCAACCAGCCAGCAGACATCGCACACTACATTCACGGTCGCGCCGTGCCGGGCAATTCCGGTCGTTCGCAGAACGTCACCAACCCGGCCACCGGTTCGGTTACCGGCATTGTGGCCCTGGCCAATGTCGCGGAAGTCGACGCGGCGGTGCAGTCGGCCGCAGCGGCGTTCCCCGCCTGGTCGGCCACGCCGCCACTGCGCCGCGCGCGCATCATGTTCAAGTTCCTGGCGCTGCTCAACGAGCACCGCGACACGCTGGCGCAGATGATCACCCGCGAGCACGGCAAGGTGTTCACCGATGCCCAGGGCGAAGTGACGCGTGGCATCGAAGTCGTCGAATTCGCTTGCGGCATCCCGCAACTGCTCAAGGGTGACTACACCGAACAGGTCTCGACCAACATCGACAACTGGACCCTGCGCCAGGCCTTGGGTGTGGTGGCCGGCGTTACGCCGTTCAACTTCCCGGTGATGGTGCCAATGTGGATGTTCCCGGTGGCCATCGCCTGCGGCAACACCTTCGTGCTCAAGCCGAGCCCGATCGATCCTTCGCCCTCGCTGCTGATCGCCGAGCTGTTCAAGGAAGCCGGGTTGCCCGACGGCGTGTTCAACGTGGTGCAGGGTGATAAAGAAGCGGTGGATGCGCTGCTCGATCACCCTGAAGTCAAAGCCGTGAGCTTTGTCGGCTCGACGCCGATTGCCAACTACATCTACGAAACCGGCGCCCGCCACGGCAAGCGTGTGCAGGCATTGGGCGGGGCGAAAAACCACATGGTGGTGATGCCTGACGCCGATATCGATCAAGTGGTCGACGCCCTGATTGGCGCGGCGTTCGGTTCGGCCGGCGAGCGCTGCATGGCGATTTCGGTGGCGGTGTTTGTCGGCGACGTGGCCGACAAGGTCATGCCGAAACTGGTGGAGCGCACCCGCACGCTGAAGATTCTGGAAGGCATGAACCTGACTGCTGAAATGGGCCCGATCGTTTCGTCCGCCGCGCTGCAACGCATCACCGGCTACATCGAACAAGGCATCGCCGAAGGTGCCGAGATGTTGGTGGACGGTCGTGGCTTTGATGGCGCGCAGGCCGGTGCCGATTGCGCCGAAGGTTTCTGGCTCGGCGGCACGATTTTCGACCACGTCACCCCCGAGATGAAAATCTACAAAGAGGAAATCTTCGGGCCGGTGCTGGCGTGCATGCGAGTCAAGGATTTCGCCGAGGCGGTCGACCTGGTCAACGCCCACGAGTTCGGCAACGGCACCGCGTGCTACACCCGCGACGGCCATATCGCCCGAGAATTCGCTACGCGCATTCAGGTGGGCATGGTCGGCATCAACGTGCCGATTCCGGTGCCGATGGCGTGGCACGGTTTCGGCGGCTGGAAGCGCTCGCTGTTCGGTGACATGCACGCTTATGGCGAAGAAGGGGTGCGGTTCTACACGAAACAGAAATCGGTCATGCAACGCTGGCCGAACAGCATCGCCAAGGGTGCCGAGTTTGCCATGCCGACTTCCAAATAGACTTTGACGTTTTCGGGTTGGAAGGCGTGCTGGCGCGGGCTTGCACGCTGTTCATTTGTCCCGGGGGGCGAGCTCTTCGCTCCCAATTTTTTACCAAGGTGAATCGCGATGCCATTGCTCAAGTTCGACATCATCCAGGGCCGCACCGATGAACAGTTGCGCACCCTGCTGGATGGGGCGCACCAGGCCATGGTCCAGGCGTTTGACGTGCCGTTCAGTGATCGTTACCAAAGCGTTACGCAACACCGTGCCGGGGAGTTGATCCTGCACGACACCGGGTTGGGTTACTCGCGCTCGGACAATGTGGTGTTGCTGACGGTGATTTCGCGACCGCGCTCACAGGCGCAGAAAGTCGAGTTTTACCGCTTGCTGGCCGAACAGCTGCAAGTGGATTGCGACCTGTCGCCGGACGATCTGATTGTCTCGCTGGTGGAAAACAGCGATGCGGACTGGTCGTTCGGCCGTGGCCGGGCGCAATTCTTAACCGCAGAGCTATAACGCTCACTCATCAGGTGCCGTCATGTCCAATCCACTGTTATCGCTGTTGAACATTGAACTGCCGATCCTTCAATCGCCGATGGTCGGTGTTTCCACACCCAGACTCGCCGCGGCGGTGTCCAATGCCGGCGGGCTCGGTGCCATCGGTATCGGCGCGAGCAATGTCGAGCAGGCACGGGCGATGTTGCGCGAGACGGCGACGCTGACGGACAAGCCCTTCAATGTGAATCTGTTCTGTCATGAGCCTGCCGTGCCGGACGCCGAGCGCGAAACGCAGTGGCTGAATTTCCTCGCACCGTTCTTTGCCGAGTTCGACACCCCTGCACCAACGGCATTGCGAGAGATCTACACCTCATTCGTCGAAGACACCGACATGCTGCACATGCTGCTGGAAGAAAAACCGGCGGTGGTCAGTTTCCACTTCGGCTTGCCGCCGCAACCCGCCATCGATGCACTCAAGGACGCCGGCATCGTGCTGTTGTGTTCCGTGACCAATCTGGCCGAAGCGCAAGCGGCGGAGCATGCCGGCGTGCACGCGCTGGTGGCGCAAGGTTATGAAGCCGGTGGACATCGCGGGGTATTCGACCCACAACAGGACAGCGAGATGGGCACGTTTGCCCTGGTGCGTGTGCTGACCGAGGCGTGTGGGCTGCCGGTGATCGCGGCGGGCGGAATCATGGACGGCGCCGGAATCAACGCCGTCATGCAACTCGGCGCCAGTGCCGCGCAGTTGGGCACGGCGTTTATCCTGTGCCCCGAATCCTCCGCCAACAACGCCTATCGCGAAGCCCTGAAAGGCCCGCGTGCGCATCAGACTCAAGTCACCAGCGTCATTTCCGGTCGTCCTGCCCGGGGCATGGTCAATCGCAACTTCACCAGCCTTGAGGCGAATGCCCCGACATTGCCGGACTATCCAATCGCCTACGACGCCAACAAAGCGCTCAACGTCGCGGCAACGGGCAAGGCCAACACTGACTTCGCCGTGCAGTGGGCCGGGCAGGGCGCGCCACTGGTTCGGGAAATGCCGGCGGCGGCATTGGTGAAGTTGCTCGCCGCCGAGATGTAGGCCGAATTCGATCCACCGTCAGCGTTTATCGGACGAATCAAAATGCCGAGGATCACTGGCCAGTTCGCTGGCCAGAAAATCGGCAAACGCGCGCGCCGCCAGGCGCGTGGTGCGGCCCATGGGAAAGTAGGCATGCACCGGCAGCTCGGCCATTTTCCACTGCGGCAGAAGCTGTACCAATGACCCGTTCTCCAACTCCAGTCGGCAAGCCCAGGACGTCGTTGAGACGATACCCAGCCCCCCTGCGGCGGCTGCCAGCGCACCGGCGGTGTCGTTGGTGGAAAACTGTGGGCTGAGGTTGATCGACGCCATTTGGCCATCGCGCTCCAATTGCCAGGAAGAGACATGCGCACCGGCCGGGCCGCCGACGATGCGATGCCGTTCCAGTTCTTCGGGGGTGGTGGGCATACCGTGGCGCGTCAGGTAAGCCGGTGATGCCACGATCACTCGACGCATCGTGCCGATCAGCCGGGCGGTCCCGGACAGGTCGGGCAGGTTGCCCACGCGAATGCCGACATCCACGGCTTCCTTGACCATGTCCTGCCATTTGTCTTCGAGCATCAGTTCCAGGTGCAGCAAGGGGTGACGTTCGGTGAAGGCGGACAGCCTCGGAATCACCACGCGGATGCCCATGGTCGAAGGCATGCCGATGCGCAGCAAACCTCGTAACTCGCCGGTTTCACGCACGCTGTTTTCGGCATCGTCGAGGGCGGCGAGGATTGGTTCCATGCGCGCCAGAAACTCCAGGCCGGCCTCGGTCGGGACCACCGCGCGGGTGGTGCGTGACAGCAGTCGCGCGCCGAGTCCCGCCTCCAGTTCGGCAATCATTCGCGACACCTGGGATTGTGTGAGTCCGCTCTCGCGTGCAGCCGCCGAGAAGCTGCCCAGGTGAGCCACGCGGGTGTACAGCCGCAAGCTGAGGATGTCTTTCAAAGGCATGCCGTTTCCTGTGCGAGCGAGCCGTGGCGGCGCGTGCGCGTAAGCGTCGATTAATGCGAAATCAGGATAGATGTTAGCCGAAATCGACCGCTACCGGACGTTCCGGCGGGAAGGGATAGTGGGTCCATCGGCGACGAAGCAGCACGCTTCCCCGAGCGGTCCCAACCCTTTCCAACAGGAACCCACAATGAAAATCGCAAACTCCATTGCCCTGGTGACAGGCGCCAATCGCGGCATCGGCCGCACCTTCGTCGAAGAACTGCTCAAGCGCGGTGTGGCCAAGGTCTACGTCGCCGCTCGCGACACCGCCTCGCTGGCCGAGCTGCTCAAGAGTGGCGATCGGCGTCTGGTGCCGCTGCCCCTCGACGTGACTGATCCCGATCAGGTCGCTGCGGCGGCCAGCGTTGCCAGCGATATCACGCTCCTGATCAACAACGCCGGGTATGCCGCGTTCGATGGCGCCATTTCCGCCCCGGATATGCAAGACGCCCGGTTGGAGATGGAAGTGAACTACTTCGGTCCCCTGGCGCTGACCCGTGCCTTTGCGCCGGTCCTGGCGCAGACCGGTGGCGCGGTGCTCAACATGTTGTCGATGTTGTCGCTGATCAGCCTGCCGATGGCCGCAACCTACTCGGCGTCCAAGGCAGCCGGCCTGTCACTGACCCGCAGTCTGCGCGCTGAACTGGCCGGGCAGGGTACGCAAGTCGTCGGTGTGCTGGCCGTGCAAACCGAAACCGCCATGGGCGCCAAACTGCCGGAGCCGCGCCTGAGTCCGCTTGAGGTTGTCACCGATGCCCTGAACGCCATCGAAGCCGGGACCAACGACGAGGTCATCGCCGGCGCCCAGACACGCGGCATCTACCAAGCCTTTACCGCTGACCCGCAAAAGGTCCAGTCGATGATGTCCACCCGGCTGCCGCAACGCCATTCGACTAACTGACCCTTGAGGTGATTCATGGACTTTCTACAGACCCTTGCCCAGCGCAATGCCGCGTTTGCAGATTCGGGTTTTTCTGCCGACCTGAAGATTATCCCGTCGCGCAAAACCATGATCATTGGTTGCGTCGACCCCAGAGTCGACCCGATGGATGTTCTTCAACTCCAGCCCGGTGAGGCCGCGGTGATCCGCAACGTCGGTGGCCGGGTCAACCCGGCGCTGCTGGAAACCATGGCCATCCTGCGCACCGTTTCGCGGGTCGGTGGTTCTGAGGTCGGAGAGGGCTGGAACCTGATCCTCCTGCATCACACCGACTGCGGCATCAGTGGTTGCCTGCACCACGCCCCCGAACTGCTGGCGAAACACATGGGTGTTGCGCCACAGGAATTGGCGGCACTGGAAATCGACGATCCCTACAAAGCGGTCGCGGTGGATGTGGCGGCGCTGAAGGCCAATCCGAACTTGCCCGGCGGCTTCACCGTCACGGGCCTGGTCTACGACGTGGCCACCGGCCGAATCGACACGGTGGTGCCGGCCGGCCCGTTGAGAACCGAATAAACCAACACCCTCACTTTCTAGTATTGGAGACAGACCATGAAAACCTTTTTGATTACCGGATCTACCGGCGATACGGGCACCCCGACCGTGAAGTACCTGCTTGAACAGGGCCATCGCGTCAAGGCTCTGGTTCGTCGTGAAGATGAACGTTCACAGCAATTGAAGGACTTGGGGGCCGAAATTTGCGTCGGCAACCTGCTGGATCTGAAATCCCTGCGTCCCGCCATGGAAGGCGTCGATGGCGCGTACTTCTGTTATCCGTTGAGCGATGGCCTGGTGGAAGCGGCAGCGCTGTTCGCTCAGGCGGCGAAAGAGCAGGGCGTGAAGCACATCGTCAACATGTCCCACAAACAGTCGCAGCCCGACGCCCGCAGTCAGGCAACATTGAACCACTGGATGTCGGAACAAATCTTTACCTGGTCCGGCATTCCCGCCACCCACCTGCGGGTGACTTTTTTCGCCCAGTGGATGCTCTACATCGCGCCGTTCATTCGTGAAGGCCGCTATCTGACGCCGTTTGACGCCGACAGCCGCTTCGCGCCGCTTGCCGCCAGCGACATCGCGTTGATTGTCGCCAATATCCTGCTCAAACCGGAAGGCCACGGCGGCCAGGCCTATCCACTGCACGGCCCGATCGAATACAGCCATGCAGAATTGGCCGGTTTGTTGAGCGAAACGCTGGGCAAGCCTGTGCGCTATGAACAGGTTTCTGTCGAAGACTTCGTCAAGCAACTTGGCATTGATGCCGATCCTGCATTTGCCGTGCATTTCAATGCGGTGAAAATCGACCAGCGCGAGAAGCGCCTGGAAGGCCTCGACAGCACCGGCACCGAGATCATCGGTCAGGCGTTGCTGACGCCAGCGCAGTTCATCGAACAGCATCGGGAGCAGTTGGCGTAAGCGAAGGTCTTTGAACACGGGTCGGGTCGGCTGCAAGGCTGTCCGGCCCGTTTTTTTGTCTCCCCTGAAAATTCACCGGTCCGACTCTGCCCCCCGATGGTTTGATCACAGTATTCTGTGCGCACAACAACCACCGTTTCATTGTGCGAGCGGCAATCCTTGAAGAGTCGAGCATTACTGGTTGGGGTGGACATGGGCACCTCGAGTACCCGGGTCATTGTCATCGACGAACAGGGCCGTCAACTGGGCGCCGCAAGTCGTCCTACGCGTTTGTCGAATCCTGCGCGACAGGTGTTCGAGCAAGATCCCGACGAGATGTATGCGTCGGTTTTGCTGGCCATCAAGGATGTACTCAACCACGCATCCATCAACGTAGCGAACATCAGCGGTATCGCAATGTGCGGGCAAATGGCGGGTATCTCGACCATTGGCCGCCACTGGGAGGCGACCACGCCTTACGACTCGTGGCTGGACATGCGATGCGCCCGTCAGGTGTCACGACTCAAGGCCTGTGAGCAACAGATCATTGAACGCTCGGGCGGTCCCGTGAGTGCCAATCACGCCGCCAAATGGTTGTACTGGCATGAGGAACAGCCGCAGGTCTATCGCAAGATCAGGAAGATCATCATGCCGGCGGCGTATGTTGCCGGGCGCATGGCGGCGCTCGATAGCGACGACGCATTCATGGATGACACCTACCTGGGGTTCAACAGTTTTGCCGACACTCAGGCGATGCAATGGAACACTTCGCTCATCGACGCCTTTGGGCTGGAGGTCGATCGACTTCCGAGGCTGGTGAAACCCTGGGACCGCATCGGCTCGGTTTGCCCAAAAGCGGCGAGTGTTTGCGGGGTATTGGCCGGCACGCCGGTTTTCGCCGGATGTGCAGACATTGCCGCCACCTTGCTCGGTGCCGGGGCCGCGAATCCCGGGCAACTTTTCGACATTGCCGGCACCGGTTCGGTGCTCGGGGTGTTGCTCGACCACTACGCGGTGGATGCGCAACACCAGACCCTGGCGACCTTCAGACACTGCATTCCCGGGTTGTTTTACTCGATGGCCTATGTCGGAGGGGCCGGCATTACCCTCAAGGGTTTTGGCCTTTCGGAGGGCGAATGTCGGCAATTGGAAAACCGGGCATCGGCAGCGTTATCCGATCGCAATAAACTGCTGTTCCTGCCGCATTTCGGCGGGCGGCATGCGCCGTTCGATGCCGGGTCGGCCGGAGCATTTGTCGGACTCGACTGGATGCATGATCGTACTGACCAGTACCGGGCGATGCTGGAGTCGATCGCTTTCGAATATGCGCGATTCCTGCATTGCATGAAGGACATGCAAGTCGGCGTCGGCGAGGGAGGGGTGATCAGCCTCGGTGGCGGCGCCAACAGTCAGGTGTTTCGCCAGATCAAGGCCGACGTGCTGGGCCTCCCTTATCGCAAACTGCCCACGGCCGAGCACGGTGTGCTGGGCGCCGCACTGTTGGCCGGTCATGGCGCGGGCGTGTTTGCGGATTTGCGGCAGACAGCCATTGACTGGCAAAAACCGATTGAATGCGAGACGTTGCCGGACGCCTCGAAACAAGCGTTTTACGCCGGTATGCGCAAGGCGTATGAGCGGATGCTCAGCAACCTTCAACCGGTATTGGCCGATCTGCATTCGGTGCCATTGGGATGAGTGCTATGGCATCGAGAGCTCTGTACGGCGGAGCGGAGAGGTCAGGATGTGCCGCGACGGCATGTCCAGGTTTTTGAAGTATTGAACGGCAAAATCAACGAAGGATTTGACCCGCAGCGGGAGCTTCTTCCCGCCCTCGGTGAGCAGATGAAAACCCGTGGTCGGGCATTGATAGTCTTCAAGTAGCGGGACCAGGCGCCTGGCCTGTATATCGTCCGCCACCTCCCAGACCGATTTCCAGATAATCCCCAGACCTTGCACGGCCCATTGGCGCAGGGTGAAACCATCGTTTGCCAGTCGGTTACCCTTGACCTGAATGGTGCTCGAGATGCCGTTTTTCACGAACTTCCAGCGATCGAGTGCAAAGTCCGCACGTAATTGCACCAGGCAGTTGTGCTGATGCAGGTCTTCAGGAGTGAGTGGTGCGTCGTGTCGCTGCAGGTACTCGGGAGAACAGCAGACCATGGGCCGATCGACGCCCAGGGAGCGGGCAATCAACGAGCTGTCCGGCAGGTCGCCGAAGCGGATCGCGATGTCGGAGCCGGATTCGACGAAGTCGAGAATCCGGTCGGTGAAAAACATGCGGATGCTGACCTGGGGGTTTTCACGGAGGAAGGCGTCGACCAGTTGACTGACCCATTGCCGACCCAGGTCGGTGGGGCATGTCAGGCCGATGGTACCCAGCAGGTCGCTGTGACCGTTTTTAATGATGTTATCGAGAGCATCGACCTCTTCCAGGATCTTCAGCGCATTTTCAAACAGCAGCTGGCCCTCGGCAGTCGGGCTCAGGCTGCGGGTGTTGCGCTTGAGCAAACGCAAGCCATAAAACTCTTCCATCGCCTTCAGGCGACCGCTCATGGCCGCCGGTGACAGACCCATTTGCCGGCCCGCGGTTGAAAGTGAACCGGTCTGCACCACCAGCCGAAACAGTCGCATGTCCTGTAATCGATCAACCATGATGATTCGTCTCGCAAAGAGTGTTTTCTGATTGTTCAGAAAGTATCGGTCGATTATTCAGTTAATACCATCAATCAAAGTGCCGATGATTTTGGCGATAACTAATCAAAGCCTCTAAATAAAGGCTTTCGGGCTACTTGTGAACTTGATTCAAATGAGTTTGTTGTTGGCTTCACCTTTCAGGGAAGTTGAAAAGTCAATTTTTTAAAAGTGAATAGAAAAGTAGAGGGGATTGTTAATAATGAATGCCTGCGCTTGTGAGTCACCACAAAAGAGGGTTTATGTATGCGTGTTCAATATCAAGAGGCGGCCCCTTCGATTGACCTGGCCGGCCAATTCAAAATGGCGATGGGACGCTTTGCTTCCTCCATCACCCTGATCACTACTCTCGACGATGACGGCCAGTCTCATGGGCTGGCCGCAACGGCTTTTTCCTCGGTCTCGATGGACCCGGCGTCAGCCCTGATCTGCGTCAACCGCTCGGCAAGCGCCTCACCGATCATCAAGCGTTCCGGGCTGTTCTGCGTGAACATGCTGCAAAGCCAGCACGAAGGCATCTGCAAGATTTTCAGCCAGCCCGATCTGCGTGAACGGCGCTTTGTCGAGGGTGACTGGCGCACCGGTGTGCGCGACCTCCGTTACCTGGCCGACGCCCAGGCGGCGATCTTTTGTGAAGTGGTGCAGGAGATTGAACACGGCACGCACACGGTGTTTATCGGCAATGTCATCTATGTCATTACCCAACCTGTCGAAGAACCGCTTCTGTACATGGGAGGGCGCTACCGGGAACTGGGTCACTAATTAGCCAGTCGTGCACTGCTCGATCTTATAACAATTAAATAAGAAGTGGATGTGGGTATGAATAATCAGTTGTTGGTGAAGTCGAGAGTTTCCGGATCCATTCCAAAATGGATCGGCCTGGAAACTAATGTTGCAGGTCCGATGATCGGTCTTTTGCTGTTGTGTGCGGTATTGACCGTGTTTACCGACAGTTTTCTGACCTTGAGTAATCTGCTCAATGTGCTGGACCAGGTCACGGTGCTGGGCATCATGGCGCTGGGTATGACGCTGGTGATTCTTATTGGTGGTATCGACCTGTCCGTGGGCGCAGTGCTGGCTGTGGCAATCATGGTCATGAGTTGGCTCGAGCAAGTACTGGGGGTGCCTATGTGGGTGGCCATGCTCGGTGCGATAGCCGTCGGTGCGGCGTGCGGTTCGACCACGGCGTTGCTGGTGGTCAGGGCTGGCTTGCCATCGTTCATTGCAACCCTGGCGATGATGTCCATCGCTCGCGGGCTCGCCTACATGGTGACCGATGGGGCACAAGTGAGCGGCTTCCCGGAGTGGTTCAGCAATCTTTCGGTGATTCGTTATGGCGGTGTGCTGTCGCTGACCGTGAGCTGCTTTGCCGTGTTGGCGCTGGTGTTCTGGTTCGTTCTCAAATTCACCGTCCCCGGACGCAGCCTGTATGCCATCGGCGGCAGCAGCAAGGTCGCCAAGCTCGCCGGAATCCGGGTCAAGGGCTACACCAGCGCGGTGTACATCATCTCCGGGATCTGTGCGGCTCTGGGCGGGATCATCATGACCTCGCGTCTGGACACGGCCGGTGCCGGCGCGGGCGTCGGCTATGAACTGGACGTGATCGCCGCCGTGGTGATCGGCGGTGGCAGTCTCAAGGGCGGTGCCGGCAGCGTGGTGGGCACGATCATCGGTGTGTTGATCATCGGTGTCCTGCGCAATGGCCTGAACCTGGCCGGAATCTCCCCCTTCGTGCAGCAAGTGGTCATCGGCGCCGTGATCGCCTTTGCCGTGATGCTCGATTTGCTCAAGCGCAAGGCTGACTGACCCCACGTTCTCGACCGTCATTTCCAACTCAAAATAAAAAGGTAAAGACATGAACCTGCCTGCATTTTCAGTGCGTTTTTTGTGGCTGCCGCTTCTGGGCTGCCTGATGTCAGCCGGTGTAAACGCACAAAGCAAACCGACACAGGACATCACCGTCGGGATGTCGATTCCGAGCCTGCAATGGGTGTTTTACCTGATGGTCCGCGATGGTGTGATGGAACAGGCCAAGAGCCTCGGTATCAAGAACGTACTGGTCGCTGATGCGCAAGCCGATCCCGCACGTCAGGTCAGCCAGATTCAGGACATGTTGAGCAAAGGCATTGATGTGTTGCTTTACACCGCCACTGGCAGCGCCGCTTCGGCCGTGCCGGTGCGTTTGGCGCGGCAGCAGGGCGTGCCGGTGATCTGCATCGACAACTTCCCGAAAAACGTCGAGTGCGACGCCTACATCTCTACCGACAACCTCGCGGCGGCGGGCGAGCTGGCCCGGCAGATGATCAAGCTGACCGGTGGCAAGGCTGAGATCGGCCTGCTCCAGGGCACGTTGGGCGACTCGACTGAAGTGGCCCGGGCCAAAGGCCTGGACGCGGTGTTGTCGGAGGCGCCGGAGATGAAAATCGTCGACCGCAAACCCACCGACTGGCTGCAGGACAACGGCTTTAAGGTTGCCCAGGACATGCTGCAGAAGAATCCGAAGATCAACGTGTTCATCGGCCGTTCCGATGCGCCGGCACTGGGTGCCGCCCAGGCAGTCAAGGTCGCCAATATTGATCACAAGGTCTGGGTGTTCGGTTATGACGGTTTGCCCTCCGCCCTGGAAGCCATTCGCGACGGCAAACTGGACATGACCATCACTCAGCAAGCGGTGGAAATGGGCCGTACGGCGTTGCGCACCGCAGTCGATCTGCAACAAGGCAAACAGGTGACCAAGACTCAGTTGTTGCCGGCCTTCGTCACCACGCGGGAAAACGTGGCGACCTTCCTTGAGCAACATCCTTGAGACCGACGCAGGAGGGCACGTCATGAATGCGATCAAAACCGCGCAGGCTCCCTTGTTCAGGGCCAGCAGCATTGGCAAGTCATTCAACTCGGTCAGGGTGCTGGAAGATATCAGCCTCGATATCGGCTACGGAGAAGTGGTGGCGTTGCTGGGGGAGAACGGCGCGGGCAAATCGACCTTTTCCTCCATCGTTGCCGGAGCGCTGGCGCCCTCCAAAGGCACCATGTTCCTCGCCGGCGAACCTTACGCGCCGAACGGCCCAGGTGCGGCCATGGCCCTGGGCATCAACATGATCCATCAGGAGATTCACCTGCTGCCGGACTTGAGTGTGGCGGAGAACGTTTTCCTCGGTCATCTGCCAACGCGCGACGGCATGATCGACCGCAAGGCCATGCACCGTGAAACGGAGAAGCAACTGCGGCGCCTGGGCCTGGACATCTCTCCGGAAACGCCCGTGCGGCAACTGAAAATCGCCGCCCAGCAACTGGTGGAAATCGCTCGCGCGCTGACGCTCAACTCACGCTTGCTGATACTCGACGAACCGACCGCCGCCCTGGGCAAGGACGAAACCGATCTGCTGTTCAAACAGATCGAGGAGCTGAAGAAAGAAGGGGTTTCCTTCATCTACATCAGTCACCGGATGGACGAAATTGCCCGGATCGCCGACAAAGTCGTGGTCATGCGTGACGGTCACTTGATCGCGCGTCACGACAGCGGCGCGGCGGATGTCAGCGTGCTGGTGTCGCAGATGGTGGGGCGCCCGATCGAGCGCTTGTTCCCGGAGTTGCCGGTTCCCGCAGACACGGTGGTGCTGCGTGTCGAGCAGCTGTCGGACAAGGCCGGGCGCTTTCACGATGTGTCGTTTTCGGTGAAGGCCGGGGAGATCTTTGGTATTGCCGGCATTGTCGGCGCGGGCCGCACCGAACTGGTCCAGGCGATTGCCGGGTTGAGCGCGCTGAGCCAAGGCCAAGTGACAGTGGGTGATCGGCCGCTGCCGGCCAACAACGTTCTGGCGGCGATCAATGCCGGTGTTGTGCTGATACCCGAAGACCGCAAATCCGAGGGCGTGGTGCTCAGTCAGACCATTGCCGAGAACCTCGCGTACTGCAATCTGGACAGCCTCAGCTCCTGCGGGATCATGGCCAACCAGCGGGTGGCAGCCTTCGCCCGTGAACGCATTGCGACGCTGGGGATCAAGGGTGTGGCAGGGCAGATGCTCGACAAGTTGTCCGGGGGCAACCAGCAGAAAGTGGTGATCGCCAAATGGATCGCGCGCAATCCGAAAGTGATCATTCTCGATGAACCGACCCGGGGTATTGACATGGGCGCGCGCGCGGCAATTTACGAGCTGATTATCGACCTGTCGAAAACCGGTGTGTCGGTGGTTGTCGTCAGCTCCGATCTGGAAGAAGTCATCGGCTTGTCCCATCGGGTCATGGTCATGGCGCGTGGTTGCTCCCAAGGCATTCTGCATCGGCCGCAGATCGCTCCCGACAGCATCATGACGTTGGCCACCGCGTAATGACGGACAGCAATCGAGGAGGTTCCATCATGTCTGGTCCCTATCAGGCACTGCCTTACCGACCGTTCGGGCAGTTGCTGGACTTGTCCGGCAAGACCGCCGTCGTTACGGGCGGCAGCAGCGGCATCGGTTTCGCAATCAGTCGGCGCCTGGCCGAGGCAGGCGCCAAGGTAATGATCGGCAGCCTGGCGAGCGAGCACAGCGACGAACTGATCGAGGCAGGCTATGCCGTGGCCTTTCAGGTAACCGACGTCAGTTGCCCGAACGACATCCAGCAACTGGCCGACGCGGCCGTGGAGCGCTTCGGCAGCCTGGATATCTGGATCAATAACGCCGGAATCTATCCGCTCAGGGCCATTGACGACATCGATCCCGACTTCTGGGACGGGCTCCACGCCATCAATACCTGCGCGGTGTTTCTCGGCGCTCAGGTGGCACAACGGCAGATGCGCAAGCAAGAGCGCGCCGGGGCGATTGTCAATCTGTCGTCGATTTGCGGTCACCGGCCGATGGCCAATCACTGTGCGTATGACGCCTCAAAAGGCGCGGTGCTGGCCATGACCCGAAGCCTGGCGAAGGACTTGAGCGCGTTCAACATCCGGGTCAATTCGGTTTCGCCGGGGTTGACGGCGACGCCGGGCAACCTGGAGCCGGAATTGCTGGAGCAGCATCGGCAAAACAACGTACTGAACAATATCGGGTTGGGCCGTGCGGCGGAGCCCTGGGAGATTGCCAACGCCGTGTTGTACCTGGTTTCGCCGCTCTCGTCCTACGTCACGGGCACCGACCTGTTGGTGGACGGCGGGTGGCTGCTACACGGAAGTTGAAACCGCCATGAAGACGATTGAGGGCTGGTTGCGCCTGCGTAGGTAAGGCGTCAATCGCTGCGGACATTTAACCCATTCCTTGAACGTTGCGACTTGCAGCGCCGGCATTGGCACGCCTGCGAAACGAGCGCGCGTCTTGAAAACGGTGTGTTGCGAAAGAACTTTTGCGGCGCTCCGGTCACTGAAAACAGCAGGAGAACAACATGAAACTCGCCATGTTCATGCAGCCGCTTCATCACAAGGGCTGGGATTATCACGAAATGTACGACCAGGATATCGCCTGCGCCGTTCACGCCGACAGCGTCGGCTTTGATGAACTCTGGGTGGGTGAACATACCTCACAGCGCACCGAGCCGATCACCAATGCGTTGCAGTTCCTTTCCACCTTGATTCCGCTGACACGACGCATGAAGTTGTGCACCGGCGTGCTCAACCTTCCGCATCATTTTCCGGCGCGCATCGCCGCCGATGCCGCGATGTTTGATCACATGTCCAAGGGGCGTTTCATCATGGGCATCGGCCCGGGCGGACTGGCCTCCGACTTCGAGGTGTACGGCAGCAACGGCAAGGACCGCGGACAGATGATGGTCGAGTGCTACGAGATGATCCGTGCGATCTGGAACTCGGGCGCACCTTATGATTTTTCGTCCGAACACTATCAGGTCAGCCTCAAGGACTCTGTGCACCACGAACTGGAAATCGGCTACATGCCGACGCCGTTCCAGAAGCCGTTTCCACGGGTGGCAACCACGGCCATGAGCCCGTTTTCCGGCACGGCGAAACTCGCTGGCGCCAAGGACTGGGACTTGATGTCCGCCAACTTCAACCCGACCGCCACCGTGGCGTCCCATTGGCAGGCGTACTCCCAGGGCGCGGAAAGTGCCGGGATCAAGGCCGATGCCAACAACTGGCGCGTCGCCCGTTCGGTGTTTGTTGCCGACTCCCAGGCCCAGGCCGAGGACTATCTGGCCCAGGAGAGCTGCACCCTGCGGCGCTACTTCGACTACATGATCGATAACCTGGCCACCAACCACTACACCAAGATCTTCAAGACCCGCCCTGACATGACCGACGAGGAAGTGACGGTCGATCACTGCATCAAGGAAATGGTGATCTACGGCGACGTGAATTCGGTTACCGAGCAACTGGTCGCGTTCAGCGAGCAGACCGGGCCGTTCGGCACGCTGATGACCACCTTCCATGAGTGGGACGACGAAGCCCTGTGGCGGCGCTCGATGGAGCTGACCGCGCAGCAGGTCATGCCGCGCCTGAACGACTACATGACGCCACGCTTGAAAGCGCAGTAATCGCCTGGTTGCGATTGCGCTGGGCTTATGTGCGGCCACATCGCGGATGTGGCCGAAACCTTGGTAATGCGCCTGGACACGACACATGACTGATTTGACAAGGCAACACCTGCACGAACGCGCCGAACGCGATTTCGAGTTGACTGACAAGGAGCTGATCCGGTTGCGGGAAAAGGCCCAGTTCATTCGGCTGGAAACCATCCGGCTGATCGAAATCGCCAAGGTCGGCCACTACACCTCGGTGTTTTCGGCCGCCGAGCTGTTCGCCGCGCTGTATTACGACGTGATGGACTTGCGGTTTGCCGAGCCGAAATGGCCCGATCGCGACCGTTTCATGATGGGCAAGGGGCACGCGGCGGTCGGCCTGTTTCCGGTGTTGGTGGAATGGGGTTTCTTCGAGAAAGAGATCCTCGACAACTACACGCGCCTGGGTAACCCGCTGGGCGACCACCCGGACATGCGCAAAGTGCCGGGGGTGGATTTTTCTTCCGGTTCCATCGGCCATGCCTTGTCCGGTGGCCTGGGCATGGCGCTGGCCGGACGGATGCTGGGCAAGTCGTTCACCACCTACGTGATGCTCGGCGACGGCGAGATGCAGGAAGGGCAAGTCTGGGAAGCGGCACTGGGCGCGGCTCACCACAAGGTCCACAACCTGGTGGCAATCATCGACCGTAACGGCTATCAACTCGACGGCAACGTTGATGACGTGATCGGCATCGAGCCGCTGGCGGACAAGTGGATTGCGTTCGGCTGGGAAACACACGTGGTCGATGGTCATGACCTGGCGGCTGTCACGAGCCTGCTGCGTCGCCTCAAGGCCGACACCACGCGCACGCAACCGGTGTGCATCATCGCCAATACGGTCAAAGGCAAAGGGGTGTCCTACATGGAAACCGAGCCGGGTTGGCATTTGGGTTATCTGGATCCTGAAGATGCGCAACGTGCTATCGACGAAATCAAAAGCAAGGTGATCTAACCGATGAATACCGCACCTCTGTCGAACAACTCCTGGCAGTACCGGGAACTGAACAGCCAGACACCGAGCTTGAATGCCCTGTCGGATGCCCTGATCGAACTGGTCGAGCGCGGCGAGCCGATAGTTGCAGGCACTGCGGATCTGCAGTACTCCAACGGCCTGTCGAAATTCGCCGAACTGCATCCCGAGCGTTTCGTGCAGTTCGGCATTTCCGAGCAGAACATGGTATCCGCGGCGGCCGGGATGGCGGCGGTGGGCATGAAACCGTTCGTGGCCACCTTTGCGTCTTTCCTGCCGTTGCTGTGTTGCGAGCAGATCCGCATGGACGTGGCCTATTCGGCACTGCCGGTGCGCCTGATCGGCCACCACGCCGGCATTTCGCTGGGCTTCTACGGCACCTCGCACCATGCGACCGAAGACTTGGCGATCATGCGCTCGATCGCCGACATCACAGTGGTTGCCCCCGCCGATGGCAATCAGCTCAAGGCCGCGATTCTCGCCTCGGCCAACTACCCGCAACCGATCTACTTCCGCATCCAGCGCGGTCGCGATCCGGTGGTGTATGACACTGTGCCCGACTTTGTCTTTGGCAAAGCCACGGTACACCTGACGGGCGATGAACTGACGATCATCGCCACCGGCTCGACGGTGCATCCAGCCCTGGAAGCGGCCCGGGCCTTGAATGCCGCCGGACGTTCGGTGGGCGTGATCGACATGACCACCATCAAGCCGCTGGACCGTGAAGCAGTTCTGACCGCGGCGCGTAATAGCCGGGCGATTCTTACCGTGGAAGAGCACAACATCATTGGCGGACTCGGTGGGGCGGTGTGTGAGGTCATTGCGGAGGAGGGCATCGGCGTCAAGGTTCGGCGCCATGGTCTCTACGACGAATACAGTCTGATTGCGCCACCGACGCACTTGTATCGCCACTACCGGCTGGATGCCGCGGGTATCGAAAGCGTAGCGCTGGAGGTACTGGGCTAAGGCCTGATGGCTGTGCAATCCGGCAACAACGATTATCCCCTTTAGGCTTTCTGGGCCTGACGTGCGACGAGGGTCTTCATTGAAGAAGGCCCTGGCCGCACGTTTTTTTATGGCTGCGATTTGTCCGGGCAAAAAAAAGCTCACCGAAGTGAGCTTTCAAGGCATGGGGCGTGTGTGTGGGTTACCACTGCACCCCGCTGGTTTCGATCCACTGCAAAATCGATTCGCGTTTTGGTTTCCAGCCCAACAGGACGCGGGCGTTTACCGCGCGCACACGGCTGTTGGAACCGATGGCAAAACGAGCCCAATCCCCAAGCAGTTCGATGGCTTCGTCAGCCGGCCAGCTTCGAATCTCACCGCCATAACCCAGAGACTTGCTGATGGACGTGGCGATTTCCAGGAACGATGCTTCGCCGTTTTCAGCGAAGAACAGCGAGGCGGATGGCGCCTTTTCGATAGCCAGGCGATAAAGCTCCGCCAGGTCTTCGATGTGGACGTTGGACCAGCGATGCACGCCGGCGCCCATGTAGGCACCGGCGCCGTACTTGCGTGATTGCGCGAACAACTTGGGCAACTGATCACTTTTCGAGGGCACGCCCAGCGATTCGCCGTAAATCATGGTCGGGCAGAACACAATGCTGCGTATGCCTTGTTCGACCCCGGCGCGGCGCACGATCTGATTGATCTCGACCCGATCCTTGCGGATGTCCATAGGCGTGAACGGCGTCTCGTCGGTGAAGATCTCGGCGCGTTCATAGGCACCGCGCGCATCGTCACCGACCACGCTTGAGCCGGAGGTGTGCAAAAGCACTTTGCCGCTGCCGCTCAAGGCGTCGATAAAGGTTTTTACCGAAGCCAGGTGGTCCGAGTTCGCAGCGTTGACCACGGCATCGGCCCAGCGCGCCTGTTCGCTGAGAATGTAGGCGTCATCCAGCGTGCCGAGTACCGGGGTGATGCCCAGGGCCTGCAAGGCACTGCGCTGTTCCGGGTTGCGCACCAGGCCACTGACTTCATGCCCCGCATCCACCAGGTATTTGGCCACGGAGCCGCCGATGTAACCGGTCACGCCGGTAACGAAAATCTTCAATGTCTTGTCTCCTCGTTGCTTGAGTGATCCTGACTTTTACTGGAGCGAAAGGCAGGTATTCCAGATTCAGGAACGCTTCACGATACGACCCGACCGGTATATGAGCTAGACTGCTTGAACGACAAGTATCTGTGAATTCAGTTCATGCTAAATATCAAAGACATCAACCGCTCCGGCGAGATGGAAGTGTTCACCCGAGTGGTCAACGCCGGCACCTTTTCTGAAGCCGCAAGGCAGTTGGACATGTCGCCGTCGGCCGTCAGCAAACTGATTGCCCGCATGGAAGTTCGCCTGGGGGCACGTCTGTTGCATCGTTCGACCCGACGCCTGGAACTCACCGCTGAAGGCGAACGGTTCAACAGTGAGTGCCTGCGGATTCTTGAACTGATTGACTCTGCCGAGCGCGATATCGCCAACGTGACCAAGCCCAGCGGGTTAATTCAGGTCAACGCCAACCTGCCGTTCGGTTTGCATTGCCTGCTGCCGTTAGTACCGGATTTTCTCGCGGCGTATCCCGACATCACCCTCAACGTAGAGCTGACCGATACCGTCGTGGACCTGTTGGAACGCCGTGCCGATGTGGCGATCCGCACCGGTCCCATGAAAGAGTCCAGCCTGGTGCAGCGACGCCTGGGTGAAAGCCGCATGATCACGGTGGCTTCACCGGCTTACATCGCCCGGTGCGGCCAGCCCGGAACCCTTGACGAGCTGCATCGTCACAACCGTCTCAGCTTCGGTTTTCACCGCCATTCCCAGGCGTGGGTGTTTCGCAGCGCTGATGGCGAGCGGATCGAGATCGAACCCAAAGGCAACATTTTGCTCAGCGATGGCGAGAGCATGCGCCGTTCGGCATTGGCTGGCCTGGGTATCGCCCGGCTGGCGAATTTTCACATTCACGACGATATCGAAGCGGGGCGGCTGGTGCCGGTTTTGCAGCAATACGACAGCGGTGAAACCGAGGCGATTCACGCCGTGTTCATCGGTCCGGGACAGCAGCTACCCCATCGCGTACGGGTGTTTATCGATTTCCTGCTGGACAAGGTTGGCCCGCAATTGGTGGCTGGCCAACCGTGATGCACCTTTGGCATTTTGCAAAAACAGTCTTCAGCATCCCCTGAAAATCTTCGGCCCGAGCCTGGGGCATGATGATGCGCACAACAACAAACAAGGCTGCTTTCATGGATTATCAACTGACTGGAAAAACTGCGCTGATCACGGGCGGCGCGACGGGCATCGGCAAGGCCATCGCCCAGCGCTTCATCCTTGAAGGCGCCAACGTGGTCATCAGCGGGCTCCACGCAGAAGAGGTCAGCACAGCACTCGAGGAGCTGGGCGAGCGCAGCCGTGGAATGGTGGCCGATCTGACTCAGGACGGGGCGGCGGAACGCCTGGTGGCGTTGGCCCTTGAGTCGGGGCCGATCGACTTCCTGATCAACAACGTCGGCATTTTCGAGGTGCGCGACTTTTTCGAAACCGACGATGCCCAATGGTTTCACTACTTCAACGTCAATGTCATGAGCGGCGTACGCATGACTCGCCTGGTGATGAAGGCCATGCTTGATCGCGGACACGGTTCGATTGTGTTCATCAGCAGTGAATCGGCGGTCAAGCCTCAGCCATGGATGGTTCACTACGGTGCGATGAAAACCTGCCTGTTGGGCATTTCCCGGGCGTTGGCCGAGCTGACCAAAGGCACCGCCGTGCGGGTCAACTCGATATTGCCGGGGCCGACCTACACTGACGCGGTCAAGCGTTATCACCGGGAAATCGCCAGCGAAAAGGGCATCACCGCGCAACAGGTGGTGCAGGATTATTTTGACGAAACCGAACCGACTTCGTTGATCCGGCGCATGATCGAACCCGAAGAGGTGGCTTGCAGTGTCCTGCACCTGGCGGCGTCACCAGCGCTCAATGGCATGGCCATGCGCATGGAAGGCGGGACTATCCGTTCGATTCTGTGAGCGATCGCCCCACGCCATGATGACTTCAGCAGCGCCGCTTCCTGAGCGGCGCTGGCATGCATCAAAGACCCGAATAGGCTGGGCCTGAAGCGGATTGGTAGTAAGTCGCTGTTTTTTCAATAAAATAATTTTCCTTCGGGGCTTCCCAGACGTAACAAAAGTTGTTAAATTTCCGCCCACTTTCACACAGCGCCAACGGCGCATGCCGTGAAGGGGAGCAAGCGTTCGCATTGCTCGTATCAGATACAGGGGCGTCGCCAAGCGGTAAGGCAGCAGGTTTTGATCCTGCCATGCGTTGGTTCGAATCCAGCCGCCCCTGCCATTTTTCAAAACTGATGGATGTTCATGCCCTAAGGCTGACGATCCGCCAGTTCTTCCAGCAGATCTGCTGAAGGCACAAAAAACAAACCACCGGTCACAGCCGTGCTGAAATCCAGCAAACGGTCGTAGTTGCCTGGCGGTTTTCCGACGAACATGTTTTCCAGCATCTGCTCAAGCGGAGCGGGCGAGCGTGCGTAGCCGATGAAGTAAGTGCCGAACTCTTTGGCGCCGGGGCGACCGAACGGCATGTTGTCGCGCAGGATTTTCACTTCCTGTCCGTCTTCAGTGATGGTCGTCAGCGCGCTGTGCGAGCTGGTCGGTTTGACCGAGTCATCGAGCTCGATATCCGACAGTTTGGTTCGCCCGATGACCCGCTCCTGCGCCTCGACGGACAAGGCGTTCCATGCGTCCATCTTGTGCAGGTACTTTTGCACCAGCACATAGCTGCCGCCGGTGAACGTCGGATCTTCACTGCCGACGATCGTGAAGTCGACGGCCTTGCGACCCACCGGGTTTTCGGTGCCGTCGACGAAGCCGATGATGCTGCGCATGTCGAAGTAGCGAAACCCCTGGACTTCATCGACCACTGATACCGCATCGCCAAGCGCTGTGAGCAGTTGCGTCGCCAGTTCGAAGCACAGGTCCATATGCTCGGCACGAATGTGCAGCAGAATATCGCCGGGCGTCGCGACAGCTCGACGGCCCTCTACGCCGAACTCACGAAAGGCATGCAACGAGGCCGGCCGCGGGGCGCCGAACAGGCTGTCCCAGGCGCTGGCGCCAAACCCGCAAATACACGACAAATTGCCCGAGGGCACACGCTTGCCCACCGAGCGTGTGAGGCCTGCGATATCGGCGCACCATGCCCGTACTTTCTCGGCCGCATCGCTGCCGGGAACCAGGGTTGCGACGATGAAAATCGCGCTGCGGGTGATGGGGCTGCAGATCGATTGTGGCTCGGGTGTCTCGCTATCCATGGGCATCAGCGTTGTCATAGAACGTTTCCATGAGCGTTGGATGAGGTAGCAAGACATTAGCAGAAATCGGATTGACGTCAGTTGCTCCACAACACGAAAGACGCACGCGCTCACGCGGTGCGTCTTTTTTCGTTTGAGGTTCTGCTCTCGGTGTTATTGAGCTGCCACCTGGCTCTTGTGGACCGCCTGAATGATCACTTTGGCAACATCGCCCGGACGCGATTGCTGAGGTACATGGCTCGATTTCAGCTCGGTGACTTGCGCGCCGATTTTCTTGGCGAATGCGCGCTGCAAGTCGGGCTGGATCATGTGGTCTTCAGCCGCTACGACGTACCACGACGGTTTGCCTTTCCAGGCTGCGACGCTGGTTTTGTCGTCAAACGCCGAGGCGCGAATCGGTCCCTGCGTAGCCGCCATGATTGCGGTCTGCTGTGCAGGCAGGTCCTGGGCAAAACCTGTCGCCATGCCTTGCGGGGTCATGTAGAGAAAGCCGTTTTTGTCGGCGGCAATGTCTTTCACGCCGGACGGCGCCGGGTAGTCCTTGCCCAGGTCTTTGCTGGCTTGACCGGCATCCGGCGCGAACGCGGCGACGTATACCAGGCCGCTGACCTTCTTGTCGGTGCCGGCCTGACTGATTACCGTACCGCCCCAGGAGTGCCCGACCAGGACCACGTTGTCGCCCTGGTTGTTCAAGACGCGCTGGGTCGCCGCCACGTCATCGGCCAGCGAGGTCAACGGGTTTTGCACCACGGTGACCTTGATGCCTTCAGCTTGCAACAGCGGAACGACTTTGGCCCAGTCGGAGCCATCGGCGAAGGCGCCGTGTACGATGACCACCGAAGGTTGCGCGGTGGCGGCATGGCTTGCTGCGGTAAACAGCGAAGCGGTCATGGCGAGAGCGAGGGCGAGCGTCTTGGGTTTGAACATGGTCAAATCTCCTGTTTTTGGTGAGGTCCAGTTTCATCAATGCCCGCAGGTTCAGGTATCGGTCGTTTATCCGAGGCGAACGAATAATTTTCAGCGATTGTATGGAGTGCGTTATGCCGGACCGTGACCGCATCGAGCTCGAAGGCGCCATCCTGGCCTTGTCCATGGTCGGTGACCTGAGCATGGGGCAGCCCTTCGACCAGTCACGTCGCACCGCGCGGCTGGCACGGATGCTCGCGCAGTCCTGCAACGGGGCTGGCGATCATCTGGAGATCGCACGGCAGGTGGCGCTATTGCGCTGGTCGGGTTGTACCGCCAACGCCGAGGGCTTCACGCGGTTGCTGGGCGATGACGTCGGCGGGCGTAACGCCATGCTCAGCCAGACACTGAATGCCGCCGGGCAACGGGCGATGCGCAAAACCACGCCCCTGGCGCAAATCCATTGCGAAGTGTCTGGGGATATCGCCCGTACGCTGGGGTTGAATGCAGCGGCTGAGCACGGGTTGCGTCATGTGTTCGAGCAGTTTGATGGCGAAGGCCGGCCGTTTGGGCTGCGACACCCCGAGGTGCCGGAGGTGGTGTATCAGGTGTTGCTGGCCGGCGATCTGGAAATCATGTCCCGGGTTCACGGTCTGGAGGCTGCGCTGGAGTGGATCAAGACCCGGGCTGATCGTCGTTATCCGGCCTCGCTGGCCGCCGAGATTTCGCGCCATGCCGAGGACTGGTTGCAACAACTGCGCACACCACTAGCGTCTGCATCAGGCGCGAGCAGCAATGGCGCGACAGTCTCGCTCACGCTGGTCAGTGACGTGATCGATCTCAAGCTGCCGTGGCTGGCGGGCTATTCGCGGCGTGCGTCGGAACTGGTGCGGGAGGCCGGCAGATTGTCGGGGCTCACAGAGTCATCGGTTGATCAGTTGGGCAAGGCCGCGCTGATTCACGGCATCGGCCGGGCTGCGGTGCCCAACCGAATCTGGAACACCCCAGGTGCATTGCTTGACGGTGATCTCGAACAGGTGCGGCTCGTGCCTTACTGGACATTGCGGGCCAGCACCCAGGTGCCTGAACTGGTTGCGCCGGGTCAACTGGCTGCCCACGCTTATGAACGCCTCGATGGCAGCGGCTATTTCCGCAGCCTGAACGGTGATGCCCTGCAAACCGAACATTGCCTGTTGGCAGCGGCGCTGGCCTGGCAAGCGTTGATCTCCGACCGACCGTGGCGGCCGGCACTTAGTGCGCAAGAGGCAGAACAACTGTTGCTCGACGAAGCGGCACAGGGGCGTTTCGATGCACGTGCCTGTCAGGCCGTCATGGCGGCGGCCCGTGGCGAAAGCAGCGTGGCCCCCGGCAAGGCGAGCAGCGGCCCGCTGTCCGAGCGGGAGACGGAAATCCTGCGGCGTATCAGCATGGGCGGCAGCAACAAGGAGGTGGCGCGCCAGCTCGGCATCAGCCCAAGCACGGTGCGGACCCACGTCGAGAGCGTGTTCCGCAAACTGCAATGCACCACCCGTGCGGCGGCGACGCTCAAGGCACTGACATTGGGGCTGATCTGAGTTTCACAGAGGGATTTGCGGCGTCGACAGCACTTGACGCAATCCCATGAAAGAACGGATCTGCCGAACACCCGGCAGGTACAGCAACTGTTCTGCATGCAGGCGGTTGAAGCTCTGGCTGTCCTTGGTCCGCAGCAACATGAAGTAGTCGAATTCCCCAGTTACCACGTGGCACTCCATGCAGCCCGAGACCTTTTGCGCGGCGGCCTCGAAGGCGGCAAACGATTCCGGCGTGGAGCGATCCAGCACCACGCCGATCAACACCACCATTCCCGCATCCAGCGCTTCGGGGTCTAGCAGGGCGACGATGCCCTTGATCAGGCCGGCCTGTTTGAGCCGGTCGACGCGCCGCAGGCAGGCCGGCGGACTCAGTTTCACCTTCTCCGCCAAGGCTACGTTAGAGATCGAAGCATCTCGCTGCAGGGCCTTGAGGATGGCGCGGTCGGTGCGATCAAGCTGCATCGGCTCTGCGGCTTTCTCGCTGGCTTTCTTATGGTTGTTTGTTGCGTTCATTGTCGTCTACACGCAATTAAGTAAAGTTCTGGTTTGATCAGCAAAAATAATGCTTCATTTATTGGTGGAAACTTGCAACACAAATTTTCAGGTTTTTTCTTAAGATTGATTCATCGAAGCCCGCTGAAAGAGCTTGGATATCTCAACTTATAAGGAACAACGCCATGAACCTGAATCGCTTCAAACGTTATCCGCTGACCTTCGGTCCATCTCCTATCACGCCCCTCAAACGCCTCAGCGAACACCTGGGCGGCAAGGTGGAGTTGTATGCCAAACGTGAAGATTGCAACAGTGGCCTGGCCTTCGGCGGGAACAAGACACGCAAGCTCGAATACCTGATTCCCGAAGCCATCGATCAAGGCTGCGACACCCTGGTGTCGATCGGCGGCATCCAGTCCAACCAGACCCGCCAGGTTGCTGCGGTCGCCGCCCACCTGGGCATGAAGTGTGTGCTGGTGCAGGAGAACTGGGTGAACTACTCCGACGCCGTGTACGACCGCGTCGGCAACATCGAGATGTCGCGGATCATGGGCGCCGACGTGCGGCTGGATGCAGCAGGCTTCGACATCGGCATTCGACCTAGTTGGGAGAAAGCCATGAGCGATGTCGTGGAGCGCGGCGGCAAACCGTTTCCGATCCCCGCAGGCTGTTCCGAGCATCCCTACGGTGGCCTCGGTTTCGTCGGTTTCGCCGAAGAAGTGCGGCAGCAGGAAAAGGAACTGGGCTTCAAATTTGACTACATCGTGGTTTGCTCCGTGACCGGCAGCACCCAGGCCGGCATGGTCGTGGGATTCGCAGAGGACGGTCGTTCGAAGAACGTCATCGGTATCGATGCCTCGGCCAAGCCGGAAAAAACCAAGGCGCAAATCCTGCGCATCGCCCGCCACACCGCCGAACTGGTGGATCTGGGGCGCGAAATCACCGAAGACGACGTGGTACTCGATACGCGCTTCGCCTATCCCGAATATGGCCTGCCCAACGACGGGACACTGGAAGCGATCCGTCTGTGCGGCAGCCTCGAAGGGGTACTGACCGATCCGGTGTACGAGGGCAAATCGATGCACGGCATGATCGAAATGGTCCGTCGCGGTGAATTCCCCGAAGGGTCGAAAGTGCTTTATGCCCACCTGGGTGGCGCACCGGCGCTGAACGCCTACAGCTTCCTGTTTCGAAACGGCTAAGCGCAATAACTGTGGGAGCGAGCTTGCTCGCGATAGCGGTGTGTCAGCGACATCAATGTTGAATGTGACGACCTCATCGCGAGCAGGCTCGCTCCTACAGTGAACGGGACATCAATCCGCCGGAGTACCGCCATGCATGCCATTTCGCAATCCGCAACCTGGATCAAAGAGCCTCTGGCGGATGTCGGGGTGGTGATCGTCACCAGCGCCGCGCTGCCCAAGTACATGATTGACCGGTTGCACGTGGCAATCGACGACTGGGATCAGGTCGCTTACCTGGTGGTGACGCAACCCAAGGTGTTGATGCACGACTGGTTGCAAGTCAGTTCCGAACCGACGGAGCAGGTTCCGGCCTCCACCTGTCAGGCCACTCGATTGTTGAGTGGCGTATCCAAAGGCTGTTTTTTACTGGATGTCGAGATCACCCCGATACCCGGCCTGACCTGGCTGGGTTCGGTGTGCGGCCACCCGCTGCGTGTGATCAATCCGGGAACGCCGGCGCTATCCGGCGCTGCGATGGATAAGCAGGTGGAGGCCATTTTATCGATGGCCCGGACGCTGGCCAAAAGCGTGTTGCGAGAGCGTTGCGTCCTCTAGAAATCCCGCTGCCCATTCAACGGCTGAATCAACTATTCAAACAAGAAAGACAACGCCTATGAACCGATCCACCGACTACCGACATCAAGCCATGAAATGGATGCGCGAGCCGTCCAGTTGCACGCGCATCGTGGTCATCGCGTCCGGATTTGATAGCGACCATATTGACTTGATGCATCATGGTTTCAGCTGTTTCGACAACATCGCCCTTATGCAGGTAGACAGGGCTGACACTGGATCCGACAAGCTCGTCGAGGTGCAAACAACCCGCAGTGACTACAGTTTTGTAGTGTTCGGTCAGCTTGATGAACGTTTGCTGCACGGTAAGCCATGCGTCTACCACGTCACCCACGACACTTGGGCGGAGCGTTCCGTCATTGACGCGGTAGAACACGTCAAAAGCCTCGCCCGAGTCAGCCATTCACGCCACCTTGAAGCGTTACCCGACAGTTGCAGGAGATGCTCATGAACCCGTCCGATCATCACGCCCAATTGCCGGGCCAGGCCGCAGAAGACAGTGAGGAAATCGCCGAATGGCGGGACGCTTTGCTGTCGGTCATTGCCCATGGCGGCACTGCCCAGGCCAGACAGATCCTCGACATGCTGGTGGCGGTGGCGAGCAGCGCGGACATCGGCTGGCGGCCCAGCCATGGCACGCCTTACATCAACACCATAAGCGTCGAACGCCAGCCGGTCTTCCCCGGGGACCTGGCAATCGAGGAGCGCCTGGCGTCGATCATGCGCTGGAATGCCTTGGCCATGGTCGCCCGTGCCAACCACGCTTATGGCGAGTTGGGTGGCCACATCGCCAGTTACGCCAGCGCCGCCGATTTGTTCGAAGTGGGCTTCAACCATTTCTTTAACGCACGCACCGAAAGCAGCGGCGGTGACCTGGTGTTCTATCAACCGCATTCGGCACCGGGCGTCTATGCCCGCGCGTTTCTCGAAGGACGGCTCGACGAGCAGGACTTGCAGCACTATCGGCAGGAAATCGGCGCCCGCGCGAATGGTGCACGGGGTTTGTCGAGTTATCCGCACCCGTGGTTGATGCCGGACTTCTGGCAATTCCCGACCGGCTCCATGGGCATCGGCCCGATCAGCTCGATCTACCAGGCGCGATTCATGCGGTACCTGGACCATCGAGGCCTGCAAGACACCAAGGGTCGAACCGTCTGGGGTGTGTTCGGCGACGGTGAAATGGACGAGCCGGAAAGCATGTCGGCGCTGACCCTGGCCGCGCGCGAAGGGCTGGATAATCTGGTGTGGGTGGTCAACTGCAACCTGCAACGGCTGGACGGGCCGGTGCGCGGCAATGGTCGCATCATCGACGAGCTGGAAGCGCTGTTCGGCGGTGCCGGGTGGAACGTGATCAAACTGGTCTGGGGTTCCGATTGGGACGGTCTGTTTGCACGGGATGCCGATGGTGCGCTGGTCAAGGCGTTGTCCAGCACCGTCGACGGTCAGTTCCAGACGTTCGCGGCAAAGGATGGGCGATTCAACCGCGACCATTTCTTCGGCCAGAACGAGGCGTTGGCGCATCTGGCCCAAGGCTTGAGCGATGAGCAGATCGATCGCCTCAAGCGCGGCGGCCACGACATCGTGAAAATCCATGCGGCGTATCAAAGCGCGCTGCTCGAAGGCAAGAAACCCACGGTGATTCTGGCGCAGACCAAAAAGGGTTTCGGCATGGGCGACGCCGGGCAAGGCAAGATGACCGTGCACCAGCAGAAGAAACTCGACAAGGAAGCGTTGATCGCTTTCCGCAACCGCTTCAACTTGCCGCTGACCGACGAGCAGGCAGAATCCCTGAGCTTCTTCAAACCCGAGCAAGACAGCGCTGAAATGCGCTACCTGCACGAACGACGCCAGGCCTTGGGCGGCTACATGCCCGCACGGCCCACCACCAGCGAGTCATTGGCCGTCCCCGAGATCAACAGTTATGCCGGGTTCGCCATTGCCGCCGAAGGCAAGGAAATGTCCACCACCATGGCGTTCGTGCGCATGCTCAGTGGTCTGTTGCGGGACAAACAATTGGGGCCGCGCATCGTGCCGATCGTAGCGGATGAAGCGCGGACGTTCGGCATGGCCAGCCTGTTCAAGCAGATCGGGATTTATTCCAGCGTCGGCCAGCGCTATGAGCCGGAAGACATCGGTTCGATTCTCAGCTATCGGGAAGCGTTCGACGGCCAGATTCTGGAAGAGGGCATCAGCGAGGCCGGGGCGATCAGTTCCTGGGTGGCCGCGGCGACCAGTTACTCGGTGCATGGCCTGCCGATGTTGCCGTTCTACATCTATTACTCGATGTTCGGCTTCCAGCGCATCGGCGACCTGATCTGGGCGGCGGCGGATCAACGGGCCCGAGGCTTTCTGCTCGGGGCTACGGCAGGGCGCACGACATTGGGTGGGGAAGGGTTGCAGCATCAGGACGGCAACAGCCACCTGATGGCGGCGATGGTCCCCAACTGCCGCGCCTACGACCCGGCGTTCGCCGGTGAATTCGCGGTGATTCTCGATCACGGCATGCGTCAGATGCTGGAACGTCAGGTGGACGAGTTCTACTACGTCACCCTGATGAACGAAAACTACCCGCAACCCAACCTTCCTGACGGCGTCGAGCAGGCGATCATCAAGGGCATGTACCTGTTTGCCCGGCATGAATTCGAGGATGCCCGTGGCCGCGTGCAGTTGCTGGGTTCCGGCGCCATCCTGCGCGAAGTGATTGCCGCCGCCGAATTGCTGGCCAGCGACTGGAACATCGACAGCCAGGTATGGAGCGTCACCAGCTTCACCGAGCTGGCCCGTGATGCCCGTGAAGTGGAGCGCTGGAATCGCCTGCATCCGCAGCAACCGGCGCGCCAGAGCCATGTGCAAACGTCGCTCAACGACTCGGCGCCGATCATTGCCTGCACCGATTACGTGCGCGCCTTGCCGCAGTTGATCGGCAGTTATCTGGATGCCCGCTACACCGTGCTCGGCACCGACGGTTTTGGCCGCAGCGACACTCGCCACAGGCTGCGCGAGTTCTTCGAAGTGGATCGCCATCAGATCGTCTTGAGTGCGCTGACGGCACTGGTTCACGAGGGAACTCTGGACGCGAGCGTGTGCGCCGAGGCTATCGCCAGGTACGCCATTGACGTTGACGGCGTGGCGCCTTGGGAAGCCTGAAACCGGGCTTGGTGTGAGTCGAACTTTCAGGAAGTGTTTATGAAGAATGTGCGTGAAATTCGTCTGCCCGATATCGGGGACGCCAAGGATGTGGGCGTCATAGAAATCCTCGCCAAGGCGGGCGACACCGTGGTCGAAGGGCAAACCCTGATCATTGTCGAGACCGACAAGGCGTCCATGGAAATTCCATCGCCCCATGGGGGTGTGTTGCAGTCCTTGTCGGTCAGGCTGGACGACAAGGTCAGCGAAGGTTCGGCGATTGCCAGTATCGAGGTTGATCAGCCAGCGGCACAGCCTGTTGTCGAACCCGCTGATATTCCTGATGAGCCTGTGGTTGCGGCACCATTCGAGATTGTTGTCTCCACAACGGACTTGCCCCTGGCATCGCCTTCGGTGCGCAAGTTCTCACGGGAACTGGGTGTTTCACTGCAAAGCATCCGAGGGACCGGGCTGCGCAATCGCATCACCAAGGCTGACGTGTTGGCCCATGTAAAAGCTGCGCTGAGTGCTTTGCCTCAATCCGCCACGGCAACTCAGCCCTTGGGTGGCTTGCTGCCGTGGCCGGTGGTGGATTTCACCAAGTTCGGGCCAATTGAAAGCAGACCGCTGTCGCGAATCAGGAAAATCAGCGGCGCCAACCTGCATCGCAATTGGGTGACGATTCCTCACGTCACCAATCACGACGATGCCGATATAACCCAGCTCGAACAATTCCGCGTTCAGGTGAACAAGGAAAACGCCTCGGCCGGGGTGAAGATCACGTTGCTGGCGTTGCTGATGAAAGCCTGTGCGGCGGCGCTGAAGAAATTCCCTGAGTTCAACGCCAGCCTCAACGGCGATGAACTGGTGCTCAAGGGTTACGTGCATATCGGTTTCGCCGCCGATACGCCGCAAGGGCTGGTGGTGCCGGTGATCAGGGATGTCGATCAGAAAGGCATTCGGGCGATTGCAACGGAGATGTCGGAACTGGCGGCCAAGGCGCGGCAAGGAAAGTTGAGCGCTGCCGAAATGAGTGGTGGCTGCTTTTCCATTTCATCGTTGGGCGGTATCGGTGGAACCTACTTCACACCGATCATCAATGCACCGGAAGTGGCGATTCTGGGCGTGGGCAAGAGTGTCGAACGCCTGGCCCTGGAGCAGGGCGAAGTGGTCACGCGCAACATGCTGCCACTAAGCCTGAGTTGGGATCATCGGGTCATCGATGGCGCGGCGGCGGGGCGTTTCAATGCTTATCTGACGGGGGTGTTGGCCGATTATCGGCGGCTGGTTCTGTAGCATCCGGGTGCCACGCTGTAATGCAGCGGGCACCTTGGCGCAGCGATCAAGCGCGGCGGATGTCGACCCACACCGGGCCGTCGGGATACTGGTAACGCTCTAGGGTTTCGGCGGTCATTTCGATGCTGTAGCCAGGACGCTGCGGCGGCATGTAGCGGCCGCGGCGGATCACCACCGGATCGAGGAAGTGCTCGTGCAGGTGGTCGACGTATTCCAGAACACGGTTGTGCAGCGAGGCCGAGACGGCGATGTAGTCGAACAGGGCGATGTTCTGCACGTACTCGCACAAGCCGACACCACCGCCATGGGGGCAGACCGGCACGTCGAATTTGGCGGCCATCAGCAGCACGATCAGCACCTCGTTGAGACCGCCCAGGCGCGCCGCGTCCAGCTGGCAGAAATCCACTGCGCCGGCCTGGAACATCTGCTTGAACATCACCCGGTTGTGGCAATGCTCTCCGGTGGCGACGCCGATCGGTGCGATGCGCTGGCGGATACTGGCATGGCCGAGAATGTCGTCGGGGCTGGTTGGCTCCTCGATCCACAGCGGTTCGAACGCGGCGAGGCGGCGCATGTTGGCGACCGATTCATCGACGTCCCAGACCTGATTGGCGTCCATCATCAGGGTCCGTTCCCAGCCGATTTCTTCACGCAGAATCGTGGCGCGACGGATGTCGTCTTCGAGATTGGCGCCGATTTTCTGCTTGATGTGAGTCCAGCCATCCTCGACCGCTTCGCGGGCCAGTCGGCGCATTTTTTCTTCGCTGTAGCCGAGCCAGCCGGGCGCGGTGGTGTAGCCGGGATAGCCTTCGCGCAGCATGTGCGCCTCACGCTGGGCCTTGCCCGGCACTTGTCGGCGCAGCAGGGCGATGGCTTCTTCAGGGGTGAGCACGTCGGTGACGTAGCTGAAGTCCAGGCAACGCACCAGTTGTTCCGGCGTCATGTCGGCCAGCAATTTCCACACGGGTTTGCCTTCGTGCTTGGCCCACAAGTCCCAGACGGCGTTGACGATCGCCGCGGTGGCGAGGTGAATCACGCCTTTTTCCGGGCCCAGCCAGCGCAGTTGACTGTCGCCGACGGTGATGTTGTGCCAGAAAGCGCCCATGTCGGCGACGATCTCTTCCAGCGACAAACCGACCACCATCGGCGCCAGGGATTGCACCGCCGCCACACAGATTTCATTGCCACGGCCGATGGTGAAGGTCAGGCCGTGGCCTTCAAGGTTTGCCGGGGCGTCGGTGTGCAACACGACGTAGGACGCGGAGTAATCCGGTGCGCTGTTCATCGCATCGGAACCGTCGAGGGACAGCGAAGTGGGGAAGCGGATGTCGCGAACGCTCAGATGGGTGATTCGAATAGGCATGGCGGGCTCTTGTTCTTGAAGACCATTTGGAGACCCGACTGTAGGTCGACGAGCGATATGTGCATAATCGCGATTTCCTAAGCAGGGATACCGGATTTGATATGTCTTCCAGCCCAGAAGTCGCCACGCTCACGCCGAATAATTTCGGTGCCCTGAAAATTTCCAGCCGGCAGATCACCTTGCTTCATGCCTTGGGTGAGTTCGGCAACCTGCGCCGGGCGGCCGCGGCGATGCACACCACTCAACCTGCCGCCAGCTTGCTGTTGCAGCAATTGGAAGAGCGGCTCGGTGTGCGTCTGTTCGAGCGCTTGCCGCGTGGCATGCAGCCAACCCTGTATGGCGAAGTGATGATCCGCTACGCCCAGGGCGCGCTGCATGAGTTCGAGCATGCCCAGGCGCAGATCGCGGAACTGGCACGCGGAGCTGCGGGGCTGGTGCGCATCGGCAGTGTTATGGGACCGGTGCCCCGGCTACTGACAAAAGCGGTACTGGCGTATAAACGCGATTACCCCAAGGTGCGCATTTCGATTGAGATCGGGACCAGCGATACCTTGCTGCCGGCCTTGCTGCGCGGTGATTTCGATGTGGTGCTGGGGCGTTTGCCGGACCAGAGCGACAGTCAGGATCTGGCTATCGAGCTGTTCGATCAGGGTGAACAGATGCGCGTGATCGCCCGGGCTGGTCATCCGTTGGCGGGATCGTCGCCATTGCAATTGGCCGACTTGATCACGTTGACCTGGATCCTGCATCCCATCGGCAGCCCCATGCGTCGGCGGGTGGAAAGTGCCCTGAAGGCCGGCGGTATGGTGCAGGCGCTGGACATTGTCGAGACCGCTTCGATCCTGGCGACCACGGCGATGCTTGAGGCGTCGGACATGATTGCGGTGGTGCCCAATGATGTGGCCGAGCATTACGCGCGCTATGGGATGGTCACGGTTTTGCCGGTGGAGTTGCCGATTTCCATGGTCAACATTGGTTTGCTGACGTTGCGGTCTCGGCCTGGATCCGTGGTTTTGGATAGGTTGTTGAAGTATTTGCGTGAGCAATAATTTGAGTCGCCGAGGGGCGGGCGGATCAAAAGCAACTGCGCAGATGTATCACATCAAAATGTAGGAGCTGTCGAGTGCAACGAGGCTGCGATCTTTTGATCTTGCCTTGAAAAAACAACGTCAAAAGATCGCAGCCTCGTTGCACT
>NZ_JBSVXD010000045.1:0-35467 GCF_054070755.1 Pseudomonas sp. SDO5591_S426
GTTCCCCTGTAGGAGCTGCCGCAGGCTGCGATCTTTTGATTTTCAGTACAGCGCAGCAAACAACTTGCGGCGATAAGTGCCCACCAACGGGTGGTCATTACCCAGCAGTTCGAACACCTGCAGCAAGGTCTTGTGCGGCAGGCCTTCGTTGTAGCTGCGGTTGCGGATGAACAGTTTGAGCAAGCCATCCAGCGCCGCGTCGTACTGCTGGCGCGCCAGTTGCTGAACCGCCAGTTGGTAGACCGCTTCATCGTCCTGCGGGTTTTTCGCCAGTCGTGCTTTCAGGTCGGCGGCGTCCGGCAGGTCCTTGGCCTGACCGAGAAACTTGATCTGCGCCTTTGCGCCGGCCAGGGCGGCCTTGTGCTCATCCGTCTTGACCGAATCGAGTACGGCTTGTGCGTCGCCCAGTTCACCGCGCTCGGTGAGGCAGCGTGCGTAGAGGATCAGAGCCTTGGCGTTGGTGTTGTCTTCGCCCAGCAGCACTTTGAGAATGGCTTCAGCATCGGCGAAACGGCTGTCGTCGAACAGCGCTTGTGCCTGCTCGAATGGATCGGCCGCTGCCGGTGGCGGCATTTGCACATGCGGCTCAAGCAAGGCGCGCACGGCGGATTCCGGTTGTGCACCGGCAAAGCCATCGACCGGCTGGCCATCCTTGAACAGCACCACGGTCGGCAGGCTGCGAATGCCGAAGCGGGCGACGATGTCTTGCTCGATGTCGCAGTTGACCTTGGCCAGCAGCAACTCGCCCTGATAGCTCTCGGCGATGGTCTGCAGCATCGGCATCAACACTTTGCACGGCGCGCACCATTCGGCCCAGAAATCCACCAGCACCGGTTTGTGGAAGGAGTTCTCGATCACCGACTGCTCGAAATCGGCAGTCGTGGCGTCGAAGATGTACGGCATTTCTTGACTCATGATGGATCTCGTAAAAGCGTGAATGGGGCAACTATACGACTTGGTGGGGTGGCGCCGGAAGCAGGGTGGCCGTTAGAGAGGCTTCGATTGACAGGACGCCATCGCGGGCAAGCCCGCTCCCACAGGAATTGAAGTCGTCACAAAATTTGTGTTTCACACCGATCATTGTGGGAGCGGGCTTGCCCGCGATGCTGTTAGCCACGCTGCGCGTGGTACAGGCTCACATGCCGAAACTCTTCGGGCTCGGCCAGATCCGGCAGGGTCATGGCTTCGAGCATTTCGATGCGCCGGTACAGCGGATGACGAAAATTCCGTACCCGGGAATCCGCCACCAGCGCTTCCCGGCCGCGACTGAGAAACTCATCGAGCAGCGGCAGGTTCGCCCGGTCGTACAGCACATCGGCCACCAGGATCAGATCGAAGCGATCAGCCTCGGCGAAAAAGTCCGTCGAATAATTGAGCTGCACGTCATTGAGCTCGGCATTCGCCCGACAGGCGGCAATCGCCAGTGGGTCGAGGTCGCAGGCCACCACTTCCAGTGCCCCGGCCTTCACCGCCGCAATCCCCGCCACGCCGGAACCGGCGCCAAAATCCAGCACTCGTTTGCCTTCGACCCAATGCCGGTTTTCGGCGAGATAACGGGCCACGGCCAACCCGCTGGCCCAGCAGAAACTCCAATAAGGCGGTTCATGCAGGATGCGCCGGGTTTCTTCCGGGCTGAAGGCGCGGTCCATGTTGTCGCCGTCGATCAGCCACAACTTCAGATCGGTCCCAGGCAATGCGCAAGCCACCAGCTGCGCATCGCCGAGCAGTTCACCCAAGGCCTGTTGCAGGTCGAGCGGTGCACTCATGGGGCTTTGACGAATTGCAGTTGCCCCAGCGTCTGGGTCGTTGGCTGGGTAATCAGTTGCGACGGCAGATGCAGGATCAACTGGCCGGACTGGCTGGCGCGGCCACGCAGTTCAACGCGGGCGCCGGCCGGGAAAGACTCCGGGTTGAAGCGCAGGTGAAACGGCAACACCTGATTGGTGCCGATCAGGCTGGAACTGGCGAGCAATTGTTGCGGGCGGTCTTTTTCATCGATCACCAGCAAGGCCAGTTCGACTTCGGCGCCGGCCGGCACACCTTGCAGGGTGCCGCTCAATTCGCGCTGATACGCGGGCAGCGGGCCGAGGTTGGTCGATTCCCTGGCTTTTTTCTGCGCCTGCTCTGGCGCGGGGCCGGGTGTTGGCGGCTGGGGCTGGGGTGCATCGCTGCTGCAGGCCACCAGCAGGCTGAACACACTGAGCAAAACGAGCGGTCGTAACGACATTGGCAGCTCCGTAAACGTGAAATCCATGGATCGACAGATCATGTTCGTCTGTATACCGCAAACCCTATGTCTTGTCTTGCCACCGGGATGCGCTACCATGGCCCTCCCTTTTTTTGTTGCCTGCCACCATGCACTGTCCCTTCTGCGGTGCCAACGACACCAAGGTCATCGACTCGCGTCTGGTCGCCGAGGGCGAACAGGTGCGCCGCCGGCGTGAATGCCTGGCCTGCGGCGAGCGTTTCACGACGTTCGAGACCGCTGAACTGGTGTTGCCGCGCCTGATCAAAACCGACGGCAGTCGCCAGCCGTTCGACGAAGAAAAACTCCGCGCCGGCATGCAGCGCGCGCTGGAAAAGCGTCCGGTGAGCGTCGAGCGCCTCGAATCGTCGCTGGTGCACATCAAACACAAACTGCGCGCCACCGGCGAACGCGAGGTCAAATCCCTCGTGGTCGGTGAGCTGGTGATGGCCGAGCTGCAAAAGCTCGATGAAGTCGCCTATATCCGTTTCGCTTCGGTGTATCGCCGCTTCCAGGACCTCAACGAGTTCCGCGAAGAGATCGATCGCCTGGCCCGTGAACCGGTGAAAGAATGACCACGTCCGCAGAACTTGCCATCCTCGACGCTCATTTCATGGCCCGCGCCCTGGAACTGGCGCGCAAAGGTCATTACACGACGCACCCCAACCCGCGGGTCGGCTGCGTGATCGTGCGCGATGGGCAGATTGTCGGCGAAGGCTGGCATGAGCGCGCCGGTGAACCGCATGCCGAAGTCCACGCCTTGCGCGCGGCGGACGATCAGGCTCGCGGTGCCACTGCTTATGTGACGCTTGAGCCTTGCAGCCACCATGGCCGCACACCGCCCTGCGCCGATGCGCTGGTCAATGCCGGTGTGGCGCGGGTGGTCGCGGCGATGCAGGACCCGAATCCGGAAGTCGCCGGTCGCGGACTGCAACGCCTGGAACAGGCCGGCATCGTCACCGAAAGCGGCGTGCTGGAAGGCGAGGCGCGCAAGCTCAATCAAGGCTTCCTCAAGCGCATGGAACACGGCTTGCCGTTCGTGCGGGTCAAGCTGGCCATGAGCCTGGACGGCCGCACGGCGATGGAAAGCGGCGAAAGCCAATGGATCACCGGCCCGGCGGCGCGTTCGGCGGTTCAGCGTTTGCGCGCTCAGGCCAGTGTGGTGCTGACCGGTGCCGATACGGTCCTGGCGGATAATGCCCGGTTGACTGTGCGCGCCGACGAATTGGGTCTGGATGCCGAGCAAACCGCGCTGATCATGAGTCGCCTGCCATTGCGCGTACTGGTCGACGGCCGCTTGCGGGTGCCGCTGGATGCGCCGTTCTTCAAGGCTGGCCCGGCGCTGGTCGCCACTTGCGTAGCCGTAGAAGAGCAGTACGCCACCGGCCCGGAATGCCTGATCGTGCCCGGCTACGAAGGTCAGGTCGATTTGCGCCAGTTGCTGGTCGAGCTCGCCAACCGTGGCGTCAACGAGGTGCTGGTTGAGGCAGGTCCACGGCTGGCGGGTGCTTTTGCCCAGCTCGGACTGGTCGACGAATTCCAGATTTTCATCGCCGGCAAGTTTTTGGGCTCCTCGGCGCGGCCGCTGCTTGACTGGCCGCTCGCGCAAATGAAGGATGCGCCAGAGCTCAAAATCACCGAAATTCGCGCGGTTGGCGATGACTGGCGAGTCATCGCCATTCCTTCACCAGCGGCGAGCGTATAATTTCCGGCCAGCGCTATAGCGTTGGCTTTGTTCTCAAGGAGAACCCCATGTTCACCGGCATTATCGAATCCATCGGCAGTATCCGTGCACTGACCCCAAAGGGCGGTGATGTGCGGGTTCACGTCGAAACCGGCAAGCTCGACCTGAGCGACGTCAAACTGGGCGACAGCATCGCGGTCAACGGCGTGTGCCTGACCGCTGTTGAGTTGCCGGGCAACGGTTTCGCCGCCGACGTCAGTCGCGAAACCCTCGACTGCACCGCCATGAACGACCTGAAAAGCGGCAGCCCGGTCAATCTGGAAAAAGCCCTGACCCCGACCACTCGCCTCGGCGGGCATCTGGTCAGCGGTCACGTCGACGGCGTGGGCGAAGTGGTTGCTCGCACCGAGAACGCACGTGCCGTGGAATTCCGCATCCGCGCGCCGAAAGAACTGGCCAAGTACATCGCCCACAAAGGCTCGATCACCGTCGACGGCACGAGCCTGACCGTGAACGCGGTCGATGGCGCCGAGTTCCTGCTGACCATCATTCCGCACACCCTGAGCGAAACCATCATGGCGTCGTATCAGCCGGGTCGCCGGGTGAACCTGGAAGTCGACTTGCTGGCCCGTTACCTGGAACGCCTGCTGTTGGGCGACAAGGCCGCAGAGCCCGCATCGGGCGGCACAATTACTGAAAGCTTTCTGGCCGCCAACGGCTACCTCAAATCCTGACTCAAGGGGGTGCCTTGTGGCGCTCAATAGCATCGAAGAACTGGTTGAAGACATCCGCCAAGGCAAGATGGTCATCCTCATGGATGACGAAGACCGCGAGAACGAAGGCGACCTGATCATGGCCGCCGAGTGCTGCAAGCCCGAGCACATCAACTTCATGGCCAAGCACGCCCGTGGCCTGATCTGCATGCCGATGAGCCGCGAGCGTTGCGAACTGCTCAAGTTGCCGTTGATGGCGCCGCGCAACGGTTCCGGTTTCGGCACCAAGTTCACCGTATCGATCGAAGCCGCCACCGGTGTCACCACCGGCATCTCCGCCGCCGACCGTGCGCGCACCGTGCAAGCGGCCGCCGCCCGTGATGCCAAGGCCGAAGACATCGTCAGCCCCGGCCACATCTTCCCGCTGATGGCCCAGGCCGGCGGCACCTTGGCTCGCGCCGGCCACACCGAAGCCGCCTGCGACCTGGCGCGCATGGCCGGTTTCGAGCCGAGCGGTGTGATCTGCGAAGTGATGAACGACGACGGCACCATGTCCCGTCGCGCCGAACTGGAAGCTTTTGCCGCCGAACACGACATCAAGATCGGCACCATCGCCGACCTGATTCACTACCGCATGATCCACGAACGTACCGTTCAGCGGATTGCCGAGCAGCCACTGGACAGCGAACTGGGCCAATTCAACCTGGTGACCTATCGTGATTCGGTGGAAGGCGATGTGCACATGGCACTGACCCTGGGTAATGTCTGCGCCGAAGAACCGACCCTGGTTCGCGTGCACAACATGGACCCGCTGCGCGACCTGCTGATGGTCAAGCAACCGGGTCGCTGGAGCCTGCGCGCCGCCATGGCTGCGGTTGCCGAGGCTGGCAGTGGCGTGGTGCTGCTGCTGGGTCATCCGCTGGATGGCGACGTGTTGCTGGCGCATATTCGCGAAACCGCCGACCACGCGGCCGTGAAAAAACCGACCACCTACAGCATTGTCGGTGCCGGTTCGCAGATCCTGCGTGACCTCGGCGTGCGCAAAATGCGCCTGATGTCGGCACCGATGAAATTTAATGCGATATCCGGTTTCGATCTGGAAGTTGTAGAATACGTGCCCTCCGAATAATGACCGGTTGTTCCCGGCCCTGAATTCGCGGTTCAAATATCACTGAGGGACGCGTACGAGACGCGTCCCGGCTCTTTAAGAGATCTAACGAATGACCCTGAAGACCATCGAAGGTACCTTCATCGCCCCTAAAGGCCGCTACGCTCTGGTAGTGGGCCGTTTCAACAGCTTCGTCGTTGAAAGCCTGGTCAGCGGTGCAGTTGATGCCCTGGTTCGCCATGGCGTGAGCGAAAGCGACATCACCATCATCCGTGCGCCTGGCGCCTTCGAAATCCCGCTGGTTGCGCAGAAAGTCGCTCAGAAGGGCGAGTTCGCAGCAATCATCGCCCTGGGCGCGGTCATTCGTGGCGGCACTCCGCACTTCGAATACGTGGCTGGCGAGTGCACCAAGGGCTTGGCCCAGGTGTCCATGGAATTCGGCGTACCGGTCGCTTTCGGCGTCCTGACCGTTGATTCCATCGAGCAAGCCATCGAACGTTCCGGCACCAAGGCCGGTAACAAAGGTGCTGAAGCTGCCCTGTCCGCTCTGGAAATGGTCAGCCTGCTGGCGCAGTTGGAGGCCAAGTGATTAGCGACGAAAGCGATCGTTTCAACCCGCGCGATCCAAAGCCTGCGGATGCCGGCAAGCCATCGAAAAGCGTCAAGCGTCGGGAGGCTCGTCAGCTCGCGACCCAGGCGCTGTACCAATGGCACATGGCCAAGCAGTCGCTGAACGAGATCGAAGCGCAGTTCCGGGTCGATAACGATTTCACCGATGTCGATGGCGCCTACTTCCGCGAGATCCTGCACGGGGTTCCGCAGTTCAAGACCGAAATCGACACCGCACTCACGCCTTGCCTCGATCTGACCATCGAAGAGCTGGACCCGGTTGAATTGGCGGTTCTGCGCCTGTCGACCTGGGAACTGCTCAAGCGCGTCGACGTGCCGTACCGCGTTGTGATCAACGAAGGTATCGAACTGGCCAAGGTCTTCGGTTCCACCGACGGCCACAAGTTCGTCAACGGTGTGCTCGACAAACTGGCGCCACGTCTGCGTGAAGCTGAAGTGAAGGCGTTCAAACGCTGATTGGCGTTTGAATCAGCAATGGGCGAGTTTGAGCTGATCCGCAATTTCTTCGCCGCCGCGCCTTGTGCGCAGGGCGGCGAAGGCGTTGCCCTCGGGATTGGCGATGACTGCGCCTTGCTGGCTGTTCCCCCGGGGGAACAGTTGGCGATTTCTACCGATACGTTGGTGGCCGGCGTGCATTTCGCCGACCCCTGCGATCCGTTTCTGCTCGGTCAGCGTTCGCTGGCCGTGGCCGTCAGCGATCTGGCTGCCATGGGCGCCACTCCGGTTGCCTTTACCCTTGCCCTGACCTTGCCGACGGTGACCGCCGATTGGCTGCAAGCCTATGCCCGTGGTTTGAACCTCATGGCGCAAAACTGCGGCGTGGCATTGGTGGGCGGCGACACCACCCGTGGGCCGTTGAGCCTGACCATGACCGTGTTCGGTCGCGTGCCGGGCGGTTTGGCGTTGACCCGCAGCGGTGCAAAACCGGGCGATCTGTTGTGTGTCGGCGGCGAGTTGGGCAATGCAGCCGGCGCGTTGCCGCTGGTACTCGGTCAGCGTTCCGCTGAAGCGGCGATCGCCGATCCGCTGTTGGCGCATTACTGGTCGCCGCAACCGCAGCTCGGTTTGGGTCAGGCGTTGCGCGGCAAGGCCACGTCGGCGATGGATATCTCTGACGGGTTGCTCGCTGATTGCGGGCATATCGCGCTGGCCTCCAGGGTCGGTATCCACATCGAGCGGGACCGCTTGCCGCTGTCGCCGGCCTTGATCGCTTTTGTCGGTCGGCCGGACGCACAAGTGGCGGCCCTGAGCGGCGGCGACGATTACGTACTGGCCTTTACTCTACCGTCCGTCGAGTTGCCGCTGTTGCTGGCCGAAGGCTGGCCGATCCATGTGATTGGCCGTGTCGTGAACGGGCAGGGCGTGACGCTGCTCGACGCCGATGGGCAAGACATCACCCCGCAAACCCGGGGTTATCAACATTTTCGGGAGACACCGTGACAGATCATCCCAAACAGGTCCCGGCGGAATTCGTACCGCCATCGGTCTGGCGCAATCCATGGCATTTCCTGGCGTTCGGCTTCGGCTCGGGCACCTTGCCAAAGGCACCGGGCACCTGGGGGTCGTTAGTTGCGCTACCCTTTATTCCGTTGTGGCAAATGTTGCCCGATTGGGGCTACTGGCTGATGCTGGGCATCACCATGCTGTTCGGCTTCTGGCTGTGCGGCAAGGTGGCCGATGATTTACGCGTGCACGACCACGAAGGCATCGTCTGGGACGAAATGGTCGGGATGTGGATTACCCTGTGGCTGGTGCCGGAAGGTTGGCAGTGGTTGCTGGCGGGGTTCTTGATGTTCCGCTTCTTCGATATTCTCAAGCCATGGCCGATTCGCTGGATTGATCGGCATGTACACGGCGGTGTCGGGATCATGCTCGATGACGTTTTGGCCGGGGTGTTTGCGTGGCTGGCGATGCAGGGACTGGTGTGGATTTTCGCCTGAGGGGTTAAGTGGGAGAACTAGGGATGGCTCTACGCGGGTTGATGGTGATGGTGTTCGCCTTGTTTTGCTCATTCGTCCAGGCGGGTGAGGTCGGGACGGCGCCATCGGTGATTCATTTGGCCAGCGAAGATTGGGAAGACTACACCGCCGCCGACGGACACGGGCTCGGCTGGGACGTGCTGCGCAAGGTCTTTGAGCCCGCAGGCGTCAAGCTCGATATTCGCACCGAACCTTACGTGCGCTCGATGGGCCTGGCCGAGCGCGGTGAAGTCGACGCTTGTGTCGGCTCCTATCGTGATGAATCGCAATCGCTGCTGTACCCACGCTGGAACTTCGACACCGATCACATCTATGCCCTGGGGCTGGCCAGCAGTCCGGTGCCGACCCTGGAAACCCTGGGTAACTACCGACTGGCATGGGTGCGTGGCTACGACTACCAGGATTACTTGCCCAACGTACGCCGCTATAACGAAGTGTTGCGGCGTACGGGCATTGTCTCGATGCTGACTCAAAATCGTGCCGATTTTTACATCGACGCACTGACTGAAGTCGATTACGTCCTCAACCGGGCGAAGGATCCGTCGCAGTTCCGCCGTACCCATATCGCCGAATTGCCGCTGTATCTGTGTTTCGCCAAGACCGACTCGGCCCGCACGCTGATGGCGTTGTTCGATCAGCGCATGGAGGTGCTGGTGAAAAGCGGCGAATTGAAGCCGATCTTCGAACGCTGGAAACAGCCGTATCCGTTTGAAGAGAACTGACCACAATACCCATGGCTGAGTCCCACAAGGAGGGTATTGTGGGGGGCGATATCAAACTTTTTGATAGTTATCGCCGATAATTCAGCCTAAGCGTCGTCTGGAACCTGCTGTTACAATGCCGGCTCTGCGAATCTTCAGACTTTTAGATCAGGAGCACACCGGTGCCTGTCGTTTTTGTCGCCGCTTCCAAGCTGCCAACGCCTTTTGCGCAATTCACCATGCACGGCTTTCTCGACGAAGCCACCGGCCGCGAGCACGTTGTGCTGAGCCTGGGTGAGATCGCCGACGGTGCCCCGGTACTCGGCCGGTTGCACTCCGAATGTCTGACGGGCGATGCCTTGTTCAGCCAGCGTTGCGACTGCGGCTCGCAACTGGAGGCTGCGTTGCAGGCCATCGCCCGTGAAGGCCGTGGCGTGTTGCTGTACTTGCGTCAGGAAGGCCGTGGCATTGGCTTGCTGAACAAGATCCGCGCCTATGAACTGCAGGATGGCGGTGCCGACACCGTTGAAGCCAACGAGCGTCTTGGCTTTGCCGCCGACCAGCGTGACTACGCCATGTGCCTGCCGATGCTGGAGCACCTGGGCGTGAAATCCCTGCGCCTGATGACCAATAACCCACGCAAGGTCAAAGCCTTGACCGACATGGGCATCGTGGTCGCTGAGCGCGTGCCGTTGCACACTGGCCACAACCCGCACAACAAACTCTACCTGGCGACCAAGGCCAGCAAACTCGACCACATGATGGGCAACGAACATCAGGGCGAGGTAGGCCGGGCGTGACCCGCGGTCAGGTGCGGCGGCGACTGTCCGTCAACTGGTGGCAGTACTTTGCACTGGCCCTGCTGCCGTTGTTCGTGATCAACGGCGTGTTCGGCGAGAGCGACGCAGTCCTGCCGGTGCTGGCGATGCCGTTGTTCATCGCCGGCGTGGCCTCGATGTTTGTCAGCCTGAAATTCTTTGGCGGCTACAAACACGCGTTGATCGCCACCCAGAAAGCCCTCGATACCCCTGAAGAACCCGCCGCCTGGATCAGCCTGGCAGCCAAGCGCCGCAAGGCGTTTCTAGCTGCCGGCCTGCCGGCGTGGATCGGTGCGCTGGCCGTGTTTGTCGGCCTCGAAGCGGTGCCACTGATGCTGTTGGCGCTGTCGACCACGGTGCTGTTCTACCTCTACCGTATTCCGCGTCAACTCGGTTGATGCGCCAACTCTGGCTGGCGGTTCTGCTGCTGGTCATCGGCGGCCCGTTGTTGGCCGCCCCACGAGTGATCAGCCTCGCACCATCCTTGTCTGAAATCGTCGTTGAGCTGGATTCAGCCGATCTTTTGGTGGGCGTGCTGGATGCTGGCGAGCGACCTGCTGAACTCAACGGTCTGCCTTCCGTTGGCCGCTACGGTCAGTTGGACATGGAGCGCCTGCTCAGCCTCAAGCCCGATTTTCTACTGCTCTGGCCCGGCAGTGTCGGCCCGGCCCAGCGAGAGCAACTCAAACGCTTGAACATCCCGACCTACGTCGCCGAACCGCACAATTTCGAGCAGCTCACCGCACAGATCGAGGGGATTGCCGCGCAGCTTGGGCGGCCTGAGCGCGGAGTTTCATTGGCCACTGATTTGCGTCGACGACTGGCTGAACTGCGCCAGCGCTATCGACGGGACGAGCCGTTGCGAGTGTTCTACCAAGTCTGGGATCGTCCGTTGTACACCGTTGGCGGAGGGCAGATCATCAGTGATGCGCTGGAAGTCTGCGGTACCCGCAACGTATTTGCCGACCTGACGCTGCCGGCTCCGCAAGTGAGCGTGGAAGCGGTGTTGCAGCGTAATCCCGAGGTGATTCTGGCCAGCGATCAGGCACAGCTCGATGCGTGGAAAGCCTGGCCGCAGGTTGCTGCGGTGAGGCAGGGGCGATTGCTTTTGGTGACGGATAAAGGCCTGGAGCGGCCTAGTGGGCAGATGGTCGAGGCGACGGCCAAGCTTTGCCAATTGATATCACCCGATCGCTGAGACTGCAAAATGCTTCTTCTGTAGGAGCTGCCGAAGGTTGCGATCTTTTGCTGTTGCTTTTGACAAAACCGAAGACGCCGAAAATCAAGATCAAAAGATCGCAGCCTTCGGCAGCTCCTACAGGTGATTTCAGTGGGCTTCTGGCGTCCACGTCACCCCAAACATCCACGCCCGACCTTCCTCGCGATACCCATACTGACTGCCTTCATGGCTGTACAGCGCCCGGCTATAACCCTTGTCCAGCAGGTTGTCCACCTTCATCTCCAGCTTGATCTCACGATTGAGCGCCCAACTGCTGCGCAATCCCAGCAGCGCATAACCACCCAACGGCTGTTGATTGTTCAGGTCGTCATAGCTGCTGCTGACCGCTTGCCAACTGGCGCCGAGGCCCAGGCGGTCGAACTGGCGGTCGAGGTCCAGGCTCAAGGTGCGGCGTGCGCGGCGGGCCAGGGTGTGGCCGGTCTCGCGATCCCGCGGGTCGATGATCGCCACGCCGAGGTTGCTCTGCCAGCCGAACAGTTCCTGTTTCAACGCCGCTTCAAAGCCATTAATCCGAGCCGAGGCCACGTTCTCCGGGCGTGAGTTGCTGCCGAAGATGATCGCGTCTTCCAGGTCCGTGCGGTACAGCGAGGCTTCGAGTCGACTGCTTTCGGTCAACTGGCTGCGCCATTGCAGCTCGTAGCTTTTCGAGGTTTCCGGCTTCAGGTCAGGGTTGCTGAAGTCCGGGTAGTACAGGTCGTTGAACGTCGGTGCGCGAAAGCCTTCGCTGTAGGTCAGCAGCACGTCGTTGTCTGGATTCAACGGCAGGGTGAAGGTGCCGCTCCAAGTGTTTTGACTGCCGAACTGCTGGTTGTCGTCGTGGCGCAAGCCCAGCTCTGTGGAGAAGCTGTCCGCCTGATAACGATGCTGGATGAACGCCGCACGGTTCCAGCGACTGTCTTCGTCGAACGCGGTGCTGCTGTTGACCCGGTCTTCATACCAGTCGCCGCCGAGGATCAGGCTGTTGCGCTCGTTGAGTGTCAGGTCGTTCTGCCAGTTCACCGAGTCGCGATAGGTGTTGAACACGCTGCGCTCATCGCTGAGCTTGTCGAAGGTCTTCTCGCGGTTTTCGCTGTGGCCGAACTCGATGCGGGTTTTCCACAGATCGTTGACCCGCGCGTCGACGTAGCTGCTGACGCTGCTTACATCGAATTCGTTGTAGGGCTGCTCCTGGACTGACTCGAAGGTAGTCAGATCGAAGCGGCCGAAGGGGTTGTCGTATTCACTTTTGCCGCGGTTATCCAGCACGTTGGCGCCGATTTCGATGTCATCGCTCAGGGCATGGCTGAGGCTCAGGCTGAACGATTTATTGCGGTACGCGTCGTGATCGCCGTCGCTGGGATACGACTCGTGGGTACGATTGATCCCGGCGGTTTCATCGAGACTGGCGCCGAGGTTGAAGCGGGTTTGCTCATCGCCACCGGACAAGCCGAGGCTGCGTTCCCAGGTCTGGTTACTGCCAAATCCGACATGCATTTGCGGGCGCAACCCCGGCTCGCTGCCGCGTCGGGTGAAAATCTGGATCACCCCGCCAATCGCGTCGCTGCCATAAATCACCGAGCGGGAGCCACGCAGCACTTCCACGCGCTCGACCTGTTCGATGTTGATGTGTTGCAGGTTGCTGTCGCCGGAGGTCGCGTTGCCGATGCGCTGGCCGTCCACCAGCACCAGGCTTTGCGCCGATTGGGTGCCGCGAATGTAAACCCCCGGCAGACTGCCACGCCCGCCGGTTTGCGCAACCTGCACACCCGGCACGCGACGCAGCAAATCAGTGACGCTGTTCGGTTGCAGGCGGTCGATGTCTTCGCGGGTGAACACGGTATTGGCGGCGCTGCTGTCGTTGCGCGCTTCGACCTGGCGGTTGGCGCTGATCAGCACATCGGGCAGTTTCAGGGCTTGATCGCGTTCGAAGGTGTCGGCCAGCAGTTGCCCGGCTGGCAGCAGTGTCAGCGTCAGGGCGAAGGGGGAGAGTTTCATGGAGGATCCGGGATTTCAGATGCGACACAACTCCCCTGTAGGAGCTGCCGAAGGCTGCGATCTTTTGATTTTGATTTTTCAGATTTGGGGCTGCCGAAGGTCAAGATCAAAAGATCGCAGCCTTCGGCAGCTCCTACACAGGGTGTTGCGTTTAGATGTTGAGCAGTTGCAAACGCTCGCGGATCGAGGCCTCGATGCCGGCCTCATCCAGCCCACACTCAGCCAGCATCTGCGCAGGCTTGGCGTGTTCGACGTAGATGTCCGGCAAGCCCAGATGCAGCACTGACTTGAGGATGTTCTCGCGGGCGAGGAACTCGCTGACTGCGCCACCAGCACCGCCCATGATCGCGTTTTCTTCGACGGTCACCAACAGCTCATGGCTAGCGGCGATCTGGCGGACGAGTTCTTCATCCAGCGGTTTGACGAAGCGCATGTCGACCACGGTTGCATCCAGCTTCTCGGCGACTTTCAGCGCCTCGGCCAGTTGCACGCCGAATACCAGCAAGGCGACTTTGCTGCCCTGACGACGAACCACACCCTTGCCGATTTCAATCGGTTCGAGGTCTTTCTCGATGGTCGCGTTCGGGCCATTGCCGCGTGGGTAACGCACTGCCGCCGGGCCTTCGTACAGATGCCCGGTGGTGAGCATTTTGCGCAACTCGTTTTCGTCGCTCGGGGTCATCACCAGCATGCCGGGGATGCAGCGCAGGAACGACAGATCGAAGCTGCCCGCGTGGGTCGGACCGTCTTCGCCAACAAGACCGGCGCGGTCGATGGCAAACAGCACGTCGAGGTTCTGCACCGCGACGTCATGCACCAACTGGTCGTAGCCGCGTTGCAGGAATGTCGAATAGATCGCCACCACCGGTTTGGCGCCTTCGCAAGCCATGCCGGCTGCGAGGGTCACGGCGTGTTGCTCGGCAATCGCCACGTCGAAGTAGCGCAGCGGGAAACGCTCGCTGAAGGCTACGAGGTCCGAGCCTTCTTTCATCGCCGGGGTAATCCCCACCAAGCGCGGATCGGCAGCCGCCATGTCGCACAGCCATTCGCCGAACACACCGGAATACTTCGGCCCGCTGGCCTTTTTCGGCGCGGCGGCCGGGGCGTCCAGCGGTTCGAGTTTGGTGATGGCGTGGTAACCGATCGGGTCGACTTCCGCCGGGGCGAAGCCTTTGCCTTTCTTGGTGACGATGTGCAGGAACTGCGGGCCTTTCAGATCGCGCATATTGCGCAGGGTGGCGATCAGGGTCGGCAGGTCGTGGCCATCGATCGGGCCGATGTAGTTCCAGCCCAGCTCTTCGAACAGCGTGCCGGGGACCAGCATGCCTTTTGCGTATTCTTCGGTGCGACGGGCGATTTCCCAGGCACCGGGCAGGCGCGACAGCACTTTCTTGCTGCCTTCGCGCATGCTGGCGTAGGTGCGGCTGGAAAGAATCTTCGCCAGATAGTTCGACAATCCGCCGACGTTACGCGAGATCGACATGTCGTTGTCGTTGAGGATCACCAGCATGTTGGCGTCCACTTCCGGCGCGTGGTTCAACGCTTCGAACGCCATGCCGGCGGTCAACGCACCGTCGCCGATCACTGCGATGGCTTTGCGATCACTGTTTTGCAGGCGGGCGGCAATCGCCATGCCCAGCGCTGCACTGATCGACGTGCTGGAGTGGCCCACGCCAAAGGTGTCGTACTCGCTCTCGGAGCGACGCGGGAAAGCGGCAATGCCGTCCTTCTGGCGCAGGGTGCCCATGCGCTCGCGACGTCCGGTGAGGATCTTGTGCGGATAAGCCTGATGACCCACGTCCCACACCAGCCGGTCGTCCGGGGTGTCGAAAACGTAATGCAACGCGATGGTCAGCTCGATCACGCCCAGGCCGGCACCGAAATGCCCACCGGTCTGGCCGACCGTGTAGAGCAATTCCAGGCGCAACTCATCGGCCAGGGTTTCCAGCTCGGCTTCGCCTAACCGGCGCAGGCCGTCCGGCGTATTCGCGCGGTCGAGCAGGGGCGTGGTCGGGCGCTTGCGGGGAATCTCATGAAACGTCGTGGGCATCAGGCGAATCGTTATAGGTATAAAAGATGCGGCAGTTTACCTGATGCATCGGCCCGTGCCCACGCGTTGGTCTTTTTTGGCGGATACGCCGTCAGCTGCGGCGCTCGACGATATACCGGGCCAGATCGCGCAAAGGCTCGGCGGCCGCGTCAAACGGTCGCAGCGCGTGCAGGGCCAGATCGCGCAGTTCCAGCGCATAGGCCTTGGCCGCGTCGAGGCCGAGCAGCGCCGGGTAGGTTGGCTTGTCGCGGGCAATGTCGGCGCCCTGGCGTTTGCCGAGGGTTTCGGTATCGCTTTCGACGTCGAGAATGTCGTCCTGGACCTGGAACGCCAGCCCGATGGCCTGTGCATAAGTCTGCAGGGATTTGAGTTCATCTTTCTCGGCACGGCCGCTGGCCAGGGCGCCGAGCTTGACGCTGACTTCGATCAACGCACCGGTCTTGTGCCGGTGCATGTATTCGAGGGCTTTCTGATCGAGTTTCAGACCGACCGAGCCGAGGTCGATGGCTTGACCTCCGACCATGCCAGCCGGGCCTGCGGCCTGCGCCAATGCGCTGACCATTTGCAGGCGAATCTCCGCGTCCGCATTGCTCAGGCGCGGGTCGAGCAGGGCGCTGAACGCCAGGCTCTGCAAGCCGTCGCCGGCGAGGATTGCGCAGGCTTCATCGAATTTCTTGTGGGTGGTCGGCTGGCCGCGACGCAGGTCGTCATCGTCCATGGCCGGCAAATCGTCGTGCACCAGCGAGTAAGCGTGGATCAACTCCACTGCGCAGGCCGCGCCATTGGCTTGTTCGGCCTTGCCACCCAGCGCTTCGCACGCGGCGTAGGCCAGCAATGGACGCACGCGCTTGCCGCCGTTCATTACGCTGTAGCGCATGGCTTCGTACAGGCGCACCAGCTCAGGGCTCGGCGCGGTGAACAAGGTGTCCAGGGCCGCATTGACCCGGGCCTGGCTGGTCGCCGAATACGCTGCAATCATTCTGGCTGGTCCGCGTCGAAGGGTTCCTCGGCCAACTCGCCATCACGCTCGAGCAGCACCTGAACCTTTTGCTCGGCCTGGGCCAGCGCCGCCTGGCAATCGCGGGTCAGACCGATGCCCTGCTCGAAAGCGGTCAGCGAGTCTTCCAGCGACAATTCACCGTTCTCCAGACGCTCGACCAGTGTTTGCAGGTCGGCGAGGGACTGTTCGAAATCCAGTGCAGCTTTTTTGCGGGCCATGGCGGCGATTTCCGGTTGACGTTAAACCGGCGCGACACTAGCAGATAGGGGGTTTATGGGCAAACTCACCGGCGACGTACACTCCTGTAGGAGCAGCCGAAGGCTGCGATCTTTTGATCTTTGTTTCAAGGAAGCAGATCAAAGGATCGCAGCCTTCGGCAGCGCCTACAGTGGCGAGTTATCGGGATAATTAATCTGATACCGGGTACTGCGCCCACCACCTGGCAGTCGTTTCACGCAGCCTTTTTCCAGCAGTTCAGCGAGATGACGAGTCGCGGTGGCTTTGGATACCTTCGCCACAGCCTGATACTGCGCCGCGCTGATACCGAGCTCAAATCCACGCTCCCCGCCATCCAGCAAACGATTCAGTACCTTGGTCTGCTCGGTCGATAGTCCGGTTTCCCGGTGCGCTTGCCAGAATCTTGCTTTAGCCAGTACGAATTCGATCCGTGCCATCGCCTGCTGCAGGCTGCGCAGCAAGGTTTGCAGAAACCAATCCAGCCATTGCGTGATGTCCAGAGTGGCTTTCTGGCTGCTTTCGAGCACGCGGTAATAGCCCGACCGATCGTCGAGGATGCTCGCCGACATGGCGTAAAAGCGAATCGCCTGAGCCTCGCCCTGAGCCAGCGCAAGATCGGTGATGGTGCGCGTCAAGCGTCCGTTGCCATCATCGAAGGGGTGCAGCGTAACGAACCAGAAATGCGCGATACCCGCGCGTAGCAGTGGATCGAGTCCTGCCTGATTCCGGCTGCTCTCGAACCATGTGAGAAAGGTATCGAGTTGTCGCTCAAGGCCCTTACGAGGTGGCGCTTCGAAGTGCACGGTCGGTCTGTCGAGACGGCCCGAGACCACTTGCATCGACTCTTCCCCGCGCAATGCGCCGACACGGATACTGCGGGCAGCGAGATCGGAATCCTGCTCAGGGAATAGCCACTCATGCCAGTCCAGCAATCGATCAAGGGTCAGGGGTTCGGCGAAACGCTGCGTGGCGTCGAGCATGAGTTGCGCCAGCCCCTCACTGCGTTTGCTGACCTTGTCACCTTCATTGAGCTCCAACCCCAATCGTCGCGCCAAGGAAGAGCGAACCGAACCGACATTCAGCTGTTCGCCTTCTATCGCGGACGAGGTGACGATGTTTTGCAGCAACGCATCCAGCTCGCTCTGGGCACTGAGTGAACTGCCTACAGAGCTGGCCATTCCCATCAATCGACCTTGTGCCTGAACGCACTCGCGCAGAAGCGGCGTCAGGCGCTCTGCCTGCCAGTGGAAGTCGGGCCAATCTGGCTGTTGCCAGATCCAGTGAGGTGCCATGAATTCGCTGCTCCAGGGTGAGTGAGCCGATTACGCGATTTATTCGGCTCACTTAATGAGCCGAATATGACGGCTATTCGGCTCATCGTCCAGCCGCCAACGTGATTCCCACCGCAAATCAGGACGCATCCGATTGTTAAAAAACGCCCTAATGGCTACCCTTCGCGCCATCAACGGCCCAACCGTCACGGGTCTTTCAGACGAAACGCAGGCTGCACATCTGTAACGCGCCGAGGATCAGGCGCAAGGTTTCGTCATGCATGGCAGGAGGCGTCACATGCGTTCATTTCTTTTGCTGCTGATTGGGCTGGTCTGCGCACCTGCTCTGGCCGCGCCGAGTGCCAAGTTGTCGGAGCCGGTGGGCGGCTGGCGTTTTAACGGTTTGCTGGACCGCACGGAAAACCCGCAGGTCGCCTATCCCACGCCACCCATCGACCGCGGCGTGCAGCGCAATCGGACGATGATCGAAGGCCAGCTCAAGGCCATCGGCGCGCAGCGCGGTCCTCACACGCTGGCGGTCAACGGTAATCCCTTGAACCTTTACACCGACGATCAGGGGCGTTTCGCCCGACCGTACGCGTTCGGCGCCGGTTCCAACAGCGTCGAAGTACGCAGTGCCGAAGGGCAGTCGCTCAAGCGTGTTCAATTCTATGAAGCCAACAACCTGCGCACGCCCGCGCGGATTCGCGTGGTCTTGGGTTGGGATGATCCAAAGGCTGAACTCGATCTGCACATCATCACGCCTGACGGCCAACATGCCTTCTGGGCTCACTCTGCGTTGACCAACGGCGGCGGCCTCGACCCGGATGGCGTCGACGGCCCCGGCCCGGAAATGTTCACCATGACCGCGCCGCTGCATGGCACCTATCTGGTTTACGTGAACTATTGGGGCAACTTCGGCAGCGGCGGCTATAACTTCGATGAGGCCAGCAACCAGAACGAGGTGATCACCTCGCAGATCAACCTGGTGCTCAACGAAAACACCGTCGACGAAAAACGCGAGACCTTCATCGTGCCCTTGCGCGCCATCGGTGACCTGCTGCTGGTCAAGACTTTCAACTATTAAGCATCCCGCACCACGGATGATTTGGGTTTTGTGAAATGAGCGAAAACACTGATTTACCAACGCCAGCCCCGGCCGCTGAAACACCGAAAGCGTCCCGTCGTTGGCCGGCCATTGTGGTTGGGCTGTGCCTGGTCGTGGGCGTGGCCGCCGGCATGGGCTGGCTGATGAAAAAAAGCACCGCTCCGGCACCGCAACTGGCGGCTGAAAAACTCGGCATGAGCCGCCCCGATGGTTTGCTCGAAACCCACTCCTTGAGCCAATTGCCCAAGGACTTGCTGGCGGTGCCGTTCCTCAAGGAAACCCTGACCGAAGATTTCGTTTTCTATTACGAAACCCACTCCGATCGCCTCGGCCTGATCGGCAGCCTGCGGCGGATCATTTACGAACATGACCTGAAGTTGCAGGACACGTTGATCGAGCAACTGTTCGATCAACCGGCGGACGTGGCGTTATGGCGCGGCGCGGATGGCCGACTCAAGGATTTCCTGCTGGTGATGGATCGTGGCGGGTTGGCCAAAGTGCTGGAGCCGCTGGCAAAGGTCGCGCTGGATGATTCGCAGCTGAGCAAAATCGCTGACGTGAAAGTCGGCGCCGATGACGTTGCGCTTTATCAGCTCACCTACAACGCCAGCAAGGCGCTGGTGTTCGCCTCCCATGGCGACAAACTGGTGGTGCTGTCGAATCCGACCAAACTTTACGATCCGCAAAGCGGGGCGACGCAAGAGTCGGGTAGCGTTTCGACCCAGGCCATCGCCGCACTGCTCAACGGCGACAAACTGTTCCCCGAAACTTTCGGCTTGCCGCCTCGTGCGCCCGAGGTGAAGCAGCGCCTGTCGGTCAATTCCAGTGTGCTGGCCATGGGTTACCAGCGTTTCATCCCGAACTTCGCCGGCCTGCGTTTCGACATGGACGACAAGGGCTGGCATAGCTTCCTCGCCATGGATGAACTGGAGAATCAGCCGGACTTCGACTTCAAACCGGTCTGGCAAGCCATGCCCATGGGCGCGAGCGCTTGCGTGGCCTTGCCGCTGGCCGCCGAACAGCAGAAGCCGCTGCTGGTAAAACTCGGTGCCGAAGACAGTGTCGCCCAGGCATTGACCGAACACATGGCCGGCACGGCGGGGTTGTGCTGGTACGCCGATTCGCGGCTTTACACGCCGCTGCTGGTGGCCAGTCTCAAGGACGAAGACAGCGCCAAACTCGATGGCGATCTGGGCACGCTGTTCGGCTCGATGGTCGGTGCTTATGAAAGCAAGGTCGATGAACACGCGTTCCCGGTGGTCGAGAAACAGGAAGGCCAGAGCCATCAATGGCAGCGCCAGGTCAGCTCCAACTTTGGTCCCTACGCCGCCAAGGATTCCGAGAATCCGGACGCGATCAGCGGCAAGGCGTTCATGCGCGTGAGCCTTGCGCGGCACGGCTCGACGTTGCTGTTTTCCCTCGACGACAAACTGGTGGACAAGGCCCTCGGCACCCTCGACAAACGCTTCCCGCCAATGGCTGACGTGGTGCCCAAAGACCTGCTGATGCCGGTCTATTTCGGCCCGGACTCCATGGCGCAACTGATGCAGCAGGAAACCCTCGACAGCCTGCCGCAAGACATGGAGCCGGTGTTCTACAACGCCGCGCAAACCTACCTGATTCCGAAACTGCGCAAGCTCGGCGGCTACGGCAAATACGCCCTGACCCTGCCCGAAGGCAGCGAGCCGGACGGTCACTGGCAATGGCTACCGCTGGAATGGAAAGCCCTGTGAACGCATTGATCCGCAGTCTCGGTTTGCTCGCTTTGCTGTTGAGCGCGGGCGCCCGAGCCGTTGAAACACCGGCGCTGGATGTGCAGCAATCCCAGGTGTTCCGCGCCTGGTTCGTGCGCATCGCCCAAGAGCAACTGAGCCAAGGCCCGAGCCCGCGTTGGTATCAGCAGGATTGCGCCGGGCTGGTGCGTTTTGCCGCCAACGAGGCGTTGAAAGTCCACGACGACAAATGGCTGCGCAGCAATGGCCTGTCCAACCGTTACCTGCCGCCGGAGCTGCAACTGAGCGACGCCCAGCGCGGTCTTGCCCAGCAATGGCAGCAGGGCGGCGGCAAGGTCGGGCCGTACGTCAACGCGATCAAGTTGATCCAGTTCAACAGTCATCTGGTCGGCCGCGATGTCGCGCAAGCGCGGCCCGGCGACCTGATGTTTTTCGATCAGGGCGACGACCAGCACCTGATGATCTGGATGGGCCGCAACATCGCCTATCACACCGGCACCACTACACCCACCGACAACGGCATGCGTTCGGCAAGCCTGCAGCAACTCATGACATGGAAGGACACCCGATGGATACCCGATGCAGCCAACCCCAACTTCATCGGCGTTTATCGACTGAATTTTCTCTCCCAATGATCGGTGCGCGCATGCTGCGTTTTCTGTCTCTGCTGTTGGTTTTTCTGCTGCCATTTTCGACGGTCAACGCCGAAGACACCGTCGAGCCGAGCGGCTATACGCCGGTACCCGGTGAAAGTTTTTTCCTGTTGGCCGACAGCAGTTTTGCCAGCGATGAACAGGCGATGGTGCGTCTCGAAGCGCCGGGCCGCGACTACCGTCGCTTCCGCATGGAGCCTTACGGTGGCGCCGACATTCGGGTCTATCGCATCGACAAGCCGCTGGATTTCCTCAAGCGTCAGAAGAACCTGCATCGCGTGGTCAGCGACGGTCAGTTCAAGGGCGAAGGGCTGTCCAATACCCTCGCGTATCTGTGGGACAACTGGTACCGCAAATCCCGTCGGGTGATGCAGCGGGCGTTCTCCTATGAGTCGCGCAAACAAGTCACCGAAGAAGTGCCGGAACTGAAGATGGGCGCCGCCATGGCCGCGCCAACGCCCTACGACGCGCAACCGCAATTCGCGCTGATTCCGGGCCTGCCGGTGGTCAGCCAGTTCCGTTATCCACTGTGGCAAGCCAAGCCGATCCAACCGCCGGAAGGCGTGAACCTCGCTGGCTCTTCCAGCGAGTTCGTCAGCGTCGCGCCGGGCAATGTCTATATCCCGTTGGGCAACCTGAAACCGGGTCTGTACCTGGTGGAAGCACTGATCGGCAAGTACCGCGCGACCACCATGGTGTTCGTCTCCAACACCGTGGCAGTGAGCAAGATTGCCGGTGATGAACTGTTGGTCTGGGCTGCGCGCAAACACGAAGGCAGTTCGGTGCCGAAGGTCAATGTGCTGTGGACTGACGGCCTCGGCGTGATGAGCAGCGGCGCCACCGATGCCGATGGTTTGCTGCGCCTGAAACACGTCAGCCCCGAGCGTTCGTTCGTGATTGGCGAGGACGAAGAGGGCGGGGTTTTCGTCTCGGAAAACTTCTACTACGACAGCGAAATCTACGACACCAAACTCTATGCGTTCACCGACCGGCCGCTGTACCGGCCGGGGGATTGGGTGTCGCTGAAAATCGTCGGTCGCGAATTCAAGAATGCCCGGGACTCCGTGCAGCCAACCGCTGCCGACGTCAACGTGACGGTGCTGGATGCGACCGGCACGGCGCTGCAAAGCCTGGACTTGAAACTCGACTCCAAGGCCGGCACCCAAGGCCGTTTCCAGTTGCCGGACAACGCCGTGGCCGGTGGCTACGAGTTGCGTTTCAGCTACAAGGATCAGGCCTACAGCAGCGCCTTCCGCGTCGCCGAATACATCAAGCCGCACTTCGAAATTTCCCTGAACCTGGCCAAGCAGGATTACCGCACCGGCGAACCGGTCAAGGGCAATCTGGTGCTGCTGTATCCAGATGGCAAACCGGTCGCCAACGCCAAATTGAGCTTGAGTCTGCGTGCCCAGCAACTGTCGATGGTCGACAACGAACTGCAATACCTCGGGCAATTCCCGGTGGAGTTGACCAGCACCGAACTGACCACCGACGCCAAGGGCAACGCGACCCTGGATCTGCCGGCCGCCGAGAAACCGAGCCGTTACATGCTCACCGTATTTGCCAGCGATGGCGCGGCGTATCGGGTCAAGACCACCAAGGAAATCCTCATCGACCGAGGTGCGGCGAATTTCCGCTTGAGCGCACCGCAGCGCTTCAGCGCGGTGGGCGACAAGGTTGCGTTCAGCTACGTCAACGAAAGCGAGCAGAGTGCAGCTGTCACGCCAAGCAGCTACGATTGGGTGCGCCTGGAAGATCAAAGCACGGGCGAGGGCAAACTCACGGGCGCCGACAAAGGCTTCACCCTGGCCTTCGACCGTCCGGGCACCTACAACCTGACACTCAGGGATGACCATGGCCGAACCCTCGGCGCAACCGGGCATTCGGTTACCGGCGAAGGCGTCAAAGCCGTACCGGGCACCGTCGAAATCGTCCTCGATAAACCCGAGTACAAGGCCGGTGATGAAGCGCTGGCGCTGATCACGTTTCCCGAGCCGATCAACGATGCGCTGCTGTCACTGGAGCGCGACAAGGTCGAGGCCACGGCGCTGCTATCCAAGGGCGGCGACTGGCTGAAGATGGAAAAGCTCAGCGACACCCAATACCGCGCGCGCATTCCGGTGAAGGACGGTTTCGCCCCAAATCTGACCTTCTCGGTGCTGTACACCAAGGGCGGTCAATACAGTTTCCAGAACGCCGGTATCAAGGTGATTACGCCGCAGATTGACGTGGCCATCGCCACGGATAAAGAGACATATCAGCCGGGCGAAACGGTCTCGGTGGACCTGACCACGCAGTTCGCCGGCAAGCCAATCCCTGCGCACTTGACGGTCAGTGTGGTGGACGAAATGGTCTACGCGTTGCAACCGGAAGTGGCGCCGACCATCGACCAATTCTTCTATCACCCACGACGCAACAACGTGCGCACCAGTGCCAGCCTGTCGTTCATCAGCTACGACGTCGCGCTGCCGGGCAGCCCCGGTGCGCCGGGCAAAGCCAACCGCAGCGAACGCGGGGTGAAAGTGCTGGAGCGGCCGCGGCGTGAGGATGTCGATACTGCCGCGTGGCAACCGGAGCTGGTGACTGATGCCGCTGGCAAAATCCGTTTCACCTTCAAGATGCCCGACTCGCTGACACGCTGGCGCATCACCGCGCGGGCGATCGCCGATGACGGTCAGGTCGGCCAGAAGAAGCAGTTCGTGCGCTCGGAAAAACCGCTGTACCTGAAGTGGAGCGGGCCGAGCAAATTCCGCACCGGCGATAAACCGGATCTCGGGGTGTTCGCGTTCAGTCAGGCAGAAAACCCGGTCAAGGCTGAGCTGGTGACTCACTACGCGGGCAGCGAGCAGCGCATTCCGATCACGCTTAACAGCGGCATCAACTACATCCCGTTGCCGGCGTTCTTCTTGGCTAATGGCGAGTGGACCGCCGAACTGGTGCAGGACGGCAAAACCGCTGATGCCCTGGCCGTACGCCTGATTGCGACGGGCGAAGGCTGGCAGGTCACGCAAAGCCAAAGTCTGGACGTCGCCAGTGGTGATACGCCGCTGACCTTGCCGGCGGACGCCACGGACATTCGCCTGCGTCTCGATGACAGCCCGCAAGCGCTGTTCCGCTCGGCGCTCGATGATCTGCTGAGTTATCCGTATGGCGGCGTCGAGCAAACGGCCAGTCGATTGCTGCCGCTGAGCATCGCCTATCCGACACTGTCGTCGAATCCACAAATCCGCGATCGCTTGCGCCTGATCATGCAGAACAGTCGCTTGCGTCTGGTGCAAATGGCCGGGCCGTCGGCGAGTTTCACTTGGTGGGGCATGGACGGTGAGCCGGATGCGTTCCTCACGGCCTACGCCTATTACGCCGACTGGCACGCCAGCCAGGTGCTGGAATTGAGCCTGCCGCCGGAGCATTGGCAGCGGGTGCTGGAGGTCTACGCCAAGCAGGCGAAAAACACGCCGTTGTTGCAGCGGGCGCTGATTCTGTCGTTCGCCAAACAGATGCAATTGCCGGTCAACACGTTGCTCAGCGGCTTGATGGAAGACCTGGCGAATGCAGGCGAGGGCAATGCCGCCAACCTGATGGACGATGGCGAAGACAGCATCGTCATGAGTGATCCGGATTCGGCGCTGGGGCTGGCGGCGGCTCGCGTACTGACCGCATCGCTGGCCAAGCAATCGAAGGTCGCGCTGCCGGAAGCATTCAACCGGCAAGTGGCCGATGCGCAGCAGCGCCTGGCCGTCAGCTCTCAGCCATTTGCCGAGGCGTTGAACCTGTCGCTGCAACCGTTCGATCAAGCCCGCGCGCAGGCATTGCTGCAACGTTTGTTGCCGCAGCAATCGACCCTCGAACGAGCACTGGCGCTGACCTGGCTGCAACGCAGCATCGAGCAGGCCTCACCCACCATCGCTTTGAATCCCGGTGAAGGCTGGAAGAAAAAATACGGTGCAACAGGGGAAATGTATTGGACGTGGCAGGGCACTGCGCCGGTGCCGAACGTGCTGTCGTTGTCAGGTGTTCAGGAGCGTCCGCTGCGTGCGGCATTGAGCTTCCAGACCCGGCAACCGGCAGTCGACCCGATGGCTGTGACCATCACCCGTCGTCTGTCGCGACTGGTGCCGGGCGACGAAGCGTTCACCTTCAAACTGGAAGCGGTCGGCAATACACCGTTGTCCAGCGACAGCCTGTATCTGGACGAAGTGATCCTCACCAGCAAGGCAGCGAAACCGCTGCGCTATGGCCTGCTCGAAGTGCCGCTGCCACCGGGCGCCGATGTCGAGCGCACCACGTGGGGCATCAAGTTGCAGGGCAAAGCGGGGACTGAACCGACGGCGCTGGAGAAGGCTCGATTCGAGCCGGGACAACTGGCCTATGCGGTGCCGGTGGATGCGCTGAGCGGCGAATTGCGTTTGCGGCATTTGGTGCGCTTCTCGCAGAAAGGTCAGTTCAACCTGCCACCGGTTCGCTTCACGCAGGTGTACGCGCCACAGCATCAGGCTCAGGAACAAAAACCGGCGCTCGGTCAGGTCACGGTCCACTGACATGTTCCGGCCTCTACTCTGTTGGCTGCTGTGTTTGATGCCTGCGCTGGCCATGGCGCAGGACGAACCCTTGCGTGTGGCATTCAAGGATGAATTGCTGACTTTGAGCCGGACGCAACTGCTGTCGCGCGAGCCATTGCCGGACACTTTGCAGACACCGTTGGGCAGTGTGTGGAAGCTGTTTGTCTATGGCTGGCTGGTGGACACCGGCGCCCGTGAGCCGGCGTATGAATGTCGTGGGCAGTCGAAAGAGGAAGTCTATTGCTGTACCGCAGGCGGCAAGATCGAGCGCGATCAGGCGTTGGTGAAATCCTGTGGTCTGTACTTTGAGCCTGCGCGCTTGGGCATCGACGCTGCTCAATGGCGCGCGTATTGGCAGGCCCGGCAGGCGCCGCAATGGTTGCTGGATTTGCCGTCATTGCAGCCAACCACAAGGGTTTCGGTGGCTGAGTTGCTCCGCGTGTTGGCGGTGATGCCGGCGCAGGATCAGGCCCGGCGCGTGCTGCTCGATGTGGTGCTGAGCGCTGCGGACGGCAATGTCGTCGGTGAACTCGGCAGCCGGTTACGGGTGAAAACCTGGAGCTGGCTGGGGGATCAGGATGCTGCGACGCGGCAGGGCGGATTCGCCGGTTGGACGGCAGACGGCACACCGATCTGGGCCGGTGGGCGTGGGACCAGTCAGCGGGTTCTGCGCGATTACGCCGGGGCGATTTCTGCGGTGGTGCCTGCGTCCTGGCCTGCGGAGGCGGGGAAGTGTGTGGAGGTTGAACTGTTCTCCCGCTACCCGCTTCGGCGCGTGTTGTCGGGTGATCGAGTGGCGACTTCCGGACCGTTGCGGGGCGATTACCGTGTCGAGTTCGTCAATGGCAATCAACTCGATGTTCACAGCGACGGTGAACTGTTTTTGCTCAAGGACAAGCTCGTCGCCCGACTGGATCGTGAAGAGTACGTCGCCCGCGTGCTTCAGCGCGAAGCCACTCCCGAACCGGTCGAAGCCGCCAAAGCCTTGGCCGTCGCGATCCGTACTTACCTGCTGCAAAACGCCACGCGCAACGGGGAATGCCTGAGCATCGACGACAGCAGTCAGCGCCAGCGGGTCGCGCCACGTCCGGCCAGCGCTGAATCACGCAATATTGCGGCATGGACCAGCGATCTGGTGCTGGCTGGGAGCGCCGTTACTTACCATTCTGATCAACCAGGACCGGACAAACTGTCCTGGCAGCAAGCCGTCGAACAGGCCCGCTCCGGCCAGCGTTACGACGCGATCCTGCTGCACGCCTACCCTCGCGCCAGCCTCAGCCGCTGGGACAACCCGGTGGCTTCCTGCGAAGCCCTGCCCGCCGCGCAAGACTGGCTGCAAAAACAACGGCGCGGCTGGCGTCCTCGTCTGGAAAGCGAAGTGGGCTACAACGAAGTCAGCACCTTTGCCGTATGCCGGCTGAACTTTGGCCGCCCGTATGTCGACCGCGAACGTCAGCGCATCTACGTGCGCGGCGTGCTCTCGCTGCAAGACCGCCTCGACCTGACCCACGAATACCTGCACCTGGCCTTCGAAGCACACCCCAACGGCCAGGATGAAACCTACATCGAAGGGCTCGCCCGCCACCTTTTGCTGGAATAGACCATGACATTCCGTTATCCACAGGTCTTGCTGTTGCTCTGTTCGTTGTCGGCGTTGCCGGCGTTGCCGCTGGCGATGGCGCAAGGCGTCAAACTCGACACGCCTTCTGGAGGCTGGCGAACCGGCGCACCGGAGGGCGAGGGCGAAAGTTTTCGTCAGACCGTCAACTATCCCGCCTCGTCGGTAAACACCCCGGCCGGGCAAGCCAACACAGCGCGAATCAGCGGCCAGATTCACGCCACACCGAAATCCGCCGAGCCCGGTCGGCTGATCGTCAACGGCGTCAGCATGCCCCTGAAGATCGACCCCGCCGGCCGTTTCGACCGCCCGTTCTCATTTCCCAACGGCAGCAACAGCGTCGAGGTGCGCAGCCCTGACGGACAACAACGCCATCGCACGCAATTCCTCAATGCCAGCGGCGGCGCCACCCCGGCCAAGCTCCGCGTTCTATTGGCCTGGGACAGCGACGGTACCGACCTCGACCTGCACCTGATCACCCCTGATGGTGCTCACATCTGGTACGGCGACCGTGCAGTAGCCAACGGCGCCGCACTCGACGTCGACGTCACCACCGGCTACGGCCCGGAAATCTTCGCCATGCCCGCGCCGATCAAAGGGCAGTACCTGGTGTATGTGAACTACTTCGGCGGCGGCTATCGCAGCGATGAAGAAGGGCAGGAGGATGCCGTACAACCGCTGACCACAGCGCAGGTTACGGTGATCACGGAAGAGGGGACGCCGAGCGAGAAGATAGAGACTTTTTTGGTGCCGATGCGGGCGGTGGGGGAGTTGACGTTGGTTAAGGGGTTTAGTTATCCGTGAGGATTTGCCACCGCAGTGCTGAAATCAGTCAGCAGGCTGCTGACTGATTCGGTCCTGCGCATCTTGATAAGCGGCTTCACGCTCGCGCTTTCCGATGGCAATCACAAAAACCACCACTTCCTGATCGATAACCTGATAGATCAGACGATACCCGGCGCTGCGCAGTTTGAGTTTGTAGCAGTCAGGTAGTTGCCGAAGCCGATTGGCTTCAATGCGAGGGTTCTCGAGAACTTCAGCAAGTTTTTTCTTGAACTGTTGGCGTAACGTATCGCCCAGTTTGTTCCACTCTTTCAATGCGCGCCGATCAAATTCGAGGCTATAGGTCATCCAGACTTACCTTGACTCGCTGAGGCGCGGCAAGACGTTCAGTGACTACGGCGATGAGTGCTTCATCCTCTTCACTGAGCAATGCAGCCTTGAAAGGCAACTTGCCGCGTTCGGCGACGTATTGAAGGGTTTGGCGTAGAAGCTCGGAAGGCGTTACCCCAAGTTTTTCCAGCTCGGCAAATGAACGCTGCTTCAAATCATCGTCGATACGAATGTTGATGGAAGCCATGGTGAAAAACCTGTAATGACGTTTGTCGTTACGGTAGCAATTGTTTCCCCAGCCAGACAAGACTTTGTTCGGATTTCAGATGAGAGGATTGCTTTTGCTGCAGGCATTAAAAAGCCGGCTTGTGGCCGGCTTCTCGGGGACTGGCTTGGATCATTTTTGGTAAACCGCGCCAGCCTTCAAAACGTACACCCGGATCTTGCGTCCGGCTGTGGGACTCGGCGAGAAAGTCATCTGCCTTGTCGGTGCGATCAGAGCCGCTTGGCGGGTTGATGCGCAAATGTGGGGCGCAGCATACTGATTTTTTTGGGAAATTCCCAGCGTGGAGTGCGGTTTTAGAGCTACTGCACTGACGTGTAGCAGCTGCCGAAAGGCTGCGTCCGGCTTCACAGCAGTCGTCTACCCGCCACCTACGGTTTATTTGAAACACCGCAGTAACCGATTTTACGTCTGCTGCGCAGCCAGACGCAGGCTTCGCCAGCTGCTACAAAAAGCCGGGTATTACAGGAACGGCACCTCCGGCCTGCGCTTGTTGAGTGTCGACCACCAGAACACCCAACCCAGTACCCGAATATTTTGTTCTTCAATTTGCGCGGCCCTGAAGATTTCGTCCGGGTATTGCGCGCTGTTGTGGCTGCGCATGCGTATGGCATTGCCTGGAACACGATGCAGGTATTTGATACGCAGCATGCCGTCATGTTCGATCGCGTAGATTTCGCCATCGACAATCTGGGTCAAGCCTCGGTCAATCGCCAGGGTTGAGCCGTCTTCAATTTTCTCGGCCATGCTGTTCCCGATCATGTGGGCGCAGATGGCGTCGGCGTGGTTGATTTCCAGTGAGTCGAGGTGGCCGCGGGGCAGGCGGATGGACTGGCTGGGGTCTTCGACGACGTGGTTTTTTTTGGAGCCTGGGGCCGTGGCGGTTTCTTTATAAAGGGGCAGTTCGACGTCTGTGGGCTCGATGACCGTGTAGACACCGCGAATGGCCTGAGCGTCGAAGGTGTTGCCAGTTTCGTCGAGCAGGCGCAGGTGTCTGGCATCTTTCTGACCCTCACCGGTTTTCAGCCATTCACTGTTCACGGAGAGTCGCATGGCGACTTCTTCCATGCAGTGGGCGGGTACACCGCGGGTGTACCAGTTATGGACATTTTGCGGTGCCGTGTTCAAAAACTCGGCAAATCCGGAAGTCGTGATGCTGGCAAGTCGTAGGAGCGCTCGAAAGCGTGGGCCGCTAGTGTTCTTTTTCATAAACACGAGTCTACGGAGGCGGAATAAGGCTTTGAATAAACGAACTGTTCAAATTCGAGGGAAATTTAAGACTTGATGTAAGACGTCACTGGCGAAAATTAAACAAGAAAAAACCAAATCAGAGGCGCTTTAAACAAGGTGTTTAAGCGGTGCTTTTCAAACGCCCACAAAAAACCCCGGATCAACCGGGGTTCTTCTTCAAGCCTGAATCTCGCAGCTGCGCTTAGCCTTTGTAAGCGGCAACCGACTTGGTGATCGCTTCGCGGGCGGCGTCTGCGCCGGCCCAGCCTTCGATCTTCACCCATTTGCCTTTTTCGAGATCTTTGTAGTTCGCGAAGAAGTGCTCGATCTGCTGGATCAGCAGCGGTGGCAGGTCGGTATATTCCTTCACGTCGACGTACAGCTGGGACAGCTTGTCGTGTGGAACTGCGATCACTTTGGCATCGCCGCCGCCGTCGTCGGTCATGTTCAGGATGCCGACCGGACGAGCGCGGATCACCGAGCCTGGAGCAACCGGGTAAGGGGTCACGACCAGCACGTCGAGGGGATCACCGTCGTCAGCCAGAGTGTTCGGGATGTAACCGTAGTTGGCCGGGTAGAACATTGGGGTGGCCATGAAACGGTCAACGAACAGGCAATCGCTGTCTTTGTCGATTTCGTATTTGATCGGCGCGTGGTTGGCCGGAATCTCGATCGCGACGTAGATGTCGTTCGGCAGGTCTTTGCCAGCCGGAATCTTGCTGTAGCTCATTGGGCGTTGCCCCCGTTAGTTGACCAAAAACACTTGGCCGGATTGACCAAAAAGTGGCGGCGATTATAGGCATATTCCTACGCCGATGCCATGGACCAGAGGTCGTGTAGACCTTAGTCGTGTGGCTGATAGACCGGATCGTGCGCCTGAAGTTGCTTCAATCTTCCGAGCGGGTCCTGGCGGTAGAACAGCTTCAACTGCTCGTACACCTGTGGATAAGCCTCATGCAGCAAATCCGGGGCGCTGAAGAAGTATTCGCTGGTGACGGCGAAGAACTCGGCCGGGTTTTCCGCGGCATAGGGATCGATGGCGGTTTCGGCGTCGGGGTTGCGCTCCAGTTGTCGGTCGAGGTCGTCGTAGGCTTCCTGCATGACCTTGGCCCAGTCGCTGACCCGCATGTCGGGGTGCAGCGGCGGCAGGCCGTTGGCGTTGCCGTTGAGCATGTCGAGTTTGTGCGCGAGTTCGTGGATCACCAGGTTGTAGCCTTCCCAGCCGCCACTGGCCAGGACGCCGGGCCAGGCGAGGATGACCGGCCCTTGCTGCCAGGCTTCACCGCTGTGTTCGCCGTCCCACTCGTGCTCGACGCCACTGGCGTCGCGATGGCGCTGGGGGCTGAGGAAGTCGTCGGGATAGAGAATGATTTCGTGAAAACCCTGATACCAGTTCAGATCGCCCAGGTGCAGCAACGGCAACTGCGCCTGGGCAGCGAGCAGCAGGCGCTGCTCCTGATGCAGTTCGACGCCGGGCAGGGCGGTCAGGTGTTTGTCTTCGAGGAACAGCACGCAGGCTTCGCGCAGCCATTGGTCTTCGGCGGCGCTGATGCCATCAAGAAAGCTCAGATGATGGCGCACCCGTTGCCACATCTCGTCGGCTATCGGGTGCTTGGCCAAGGTACGCCGGCGTCGCCATGCGCCAAGGGACCACATCGTGTCAGTGCGGTGCGGTTTTGGAGTTCGGGCCGCCGAAACGGCTGCGGACCACGCCGATGATCATTGGTACCAGCGACAGCAGGATGATGCCCACCACCAGCAGCGACAGGTTCGACTTGATGAACGGTACGTTGCCGAAGAAGTAACCGAGAGTGACCAAGCCACCGACCCACAGGATGGTGCCGAGGACGCTGAAGGCGAAGAAGCGCGGATACGGCATTCTTGCTACGCCGGCGACGAACGGGGCAAAGGTGCGAATGATCGGCAGGAAACGCGCCAGCGTCACGGTTTTGCCGCCGTGCTTTTCATAGAAGTCGTGGGTTTGCTGCAGGTAGTCGCGACGGAAGATCTTCGAATTCGGGTTGCTGAACAAGCGTTCGCCGGCCGTTCGTCCGATGACGTAGTTGGTACTGTCGCCGAGAATCGCCGCGAGCATCAGCAAACCGCCCAGCAACACCGGATCCATGCCGCCACCGGCCGCCACGGCGCCAGCGATGAACAGCAGCGAATCGCCGGGCAGGAAGGGCATCACCACCAGGCCGGTTTCACAGAAGATCACCAGAAACAGAATCGCGTAGATCCATGGCCCGTAGTTGGTGACCAACAAGTCGAGGTACACATCGAGATGCAGGACGAGATCGAGCGGGTTGAAATCCATGGAAAGCACCTGTGATAACGGACCGGGTCGGCGGGCCTGTGCGGATGACTTCGCGAAAGCCTACAGACGGGTGTAGTTTTTCTTACAAGCCGGAAAGGTCGGCATTATACGAGCTGGAGGGTGAAAAGCGCGTCCAGATTGTAGCGGGGGATGTCGGGTGGCTGACTGTAGGAGCGAGCTTGCTCGCGAAAAAAAACCAGAGGCGCCGCTGGGCATCTGATTTTACGCGTGATCGTTCACAACATCGCGAGCGATCGAGCGTCGACCGGCTGCTCCTACAGGTTATTTATTGTCGGCTTACAACTCGTCGCTGATCGGCAACACGTAGTTCTTGAACTCGGTGTCTTCCTTGAACCCGATGGATTCGTAGGTTTTCTGCGCGACTTCATTATTGCTGCTGGTGGAAACCCGCATGCGCACGGCATTGGTTTCCTTGGCCATTTTCTTCGCGGTACGGATCAGATGGTCGGCCACCAGTTGGCGACGAGCGTCCTCGGCGACATAAATGTCGTTGAGAATCCACACGCGCTTGAGTGAAAGCGAAGAAAAACTCGGATAGAGCTGACAGAAACCCATCAGTTTGTCGTCATCATCGGCCAAAGCGAGGTAAATCACTGACTCCTTGCGGCGCAGGCGTTTTTCGAGGAACGCCCGGGACGAGTCCGGATACGGCAGGGAACCATAAAACTCGCGATATTTGACGAACAACGGGGTCAGCAAATCCAGGTGTTCGAGGGTCGCTTGAATAATCCGCATGGTAGGTCTCGTCTTCAAGTGGCTGTCTTGCGTGCTTGGACGGCGACGGGAAACCCTGCAGCCGTGCGTCGATCCTGCCTGAAACTGGAACGAAAGTGCAATGCGGAAGCGGTTCAGGCATCCGGCGGACTCAGTAGGAAATTACCTTTCATGTCCGCACCGGCGTCTGACTCCAGCGTCTGAACTTGCGCTTCGTCCTTCAGACTGACCCCCGACAGCTGTCGCCGACAGGCTTCGCGCATCAAATACAGCAAACGGTGTGCCGCCATGCCGTAGCTCAAGCCTTCAAGACGCACATTGGAGATGCAGTTGCGGTAGGCGTCCGTCAGGCCGACCTTGGGATTGTAGGTGAAATACAATCCCAGGCTGTCGGGCGAGCTGAGGCCGGGACGTTCGCCGATCAGGATTACCGTCATTTTTGCGCCCAGCAGTTCGCCGACTTCATCCGCGATGGCGACGCGCCCCTGTTCCACCAGAATCACCGGGGCGACAGTCCAGTTTTCAGCGCGCACTTGCTCTTCCAGCCGCGCCAGAAATGGCAGTGTATGACGATGAACCGCCAAAGCTGACAGGCCATCCGCGACCACGATGACCAAATCGACCCCGCCAGGATTGGCCGAGGCGTAATCGCGCAACACCTGAGCCGAATCGCCGCTCAACTTACGCCCCAGATCGGGGCGTTGCAGATAGCTGTTTCGGTCAATTGCCGCGCTATGCAGCAAAACGCTTTCATGCCCACGTTCGGCCAATTGCGAGCGCAGGGCTGAATGGTCAAAGGGCAAATGCACCGCGTCCCGCGCTTGGGCATGGGCGTATTGGAAATCCAGCTGTGCGCGGGTCGGCATGCTGGTGCCGGTGCGACCCAGTGCAATTCGCGCCGGTGTCAGGCGTCGCAGCTCCAGCCATGGGTTGTGCGGATCGTAGGGTGGTTTTTCCATATCAACACTCATCCCAGTTGCGCCAAGGCCTGGCGGAAGGCCGGCGGCAGGCTGTTGCCGAAGAGAACCCGGCCGTCCGCCTGGGTGAAGATGCCCATTTTCGCCAGCCATTGTTCGAATTCCGGTGCAGGCTTGAGCCCCAGCGTCTGCCGGGCATAGAGCGCATCGTGGAACGACGTGGTCTGGTAATTGAGCATGATGTCGTCGGAGCCGGGGATGCCCATGATGAAGTTGATCCCGGCCACGCCCAGCAGGGTCAGCAGGGTGTCCATGTCATCCTGATCGGCCTCGGCGTGGTTGGTGTAGCAGATGTCACAGCCCATCGGCACGCCGAGCAACTTGCCGCAGAAGTGGTCTTCGAGGCCGGCGCGGATGATTTGCTTGCCGTTGTAGAGGTATTCCGGGCCGATGAAGCCTACGACGGTGTTCACCAGAAACGGGTTGAAATGTCGCGCTACTGCGTAAGCTCGGGTTTCGCAGGTCTGTTGGTCGACGCCATGGTGGGCGTTGGCTGACAGGGCGCTGCCCTGGCCGGTTTCGAAATACATCAGGTTTTTCCCGAGCGTGCCGCGATTGAGGCTCAACCCGGCGTCGTAACCTTCCTTGAGCACATTCAGGTTGATGCCGAAACTGGCGTTGGCCGCCTCGGTGCCAGCGATCGATTGAAAGACAAGGTCCAGTGGAACACCGCGATTGACCGCTTCGATCGATGTGGTGACGTGGGTCAGCACGCAGGCCTGGGTCGGAATCTCGTAGCGCTGGATGATCGCGTCGAGCATTTCCAGCATGGCGCAGATCGAGGCGATGCTGTCGGTGGCCGGGTTGATGCCGATCATGGCATCACCGTTGCCATGCAACAGGCCGTCGAGGATGCTCGCGGCGATGCCGGCCGGTTCGTCGGTGGGATGGTTGGGTTGCAGGCGGGTGGCCAGTCGTCCGCGCAGGCCGAGGGTGCCGCGAAACTGCGTGACCACGCGGATTTTCTGTGCCACCAGCACCAGATCCTGCACGCGCATGATCTTGGAGACGGCAGCCACCATTTCCGGGGTCAGGCCGGGGGCGAGGGCGCGTAGCACTTGTTCGTCAGCAGCATCGCTGAGCAGCCAGTCGCGAAAACCGCCGACGGTGAGATGGCTGACGACCGCGAAGGCGTGTTTGTCATGGGTGTCGATGATCAGCCGGGTGACTTCATCGTCTTCGTAGGGAATCAGGACTTCCTGCAGGAAGTGGCTCAGCGGAATGTCGGCCAACGCCATCTGCGCCGCGACGCGCTCGCCATCATTGAGCGCGGCGACACCGGCCAGAAAATCTCCGGACCGCGCCGGGCTGGCCTTGGCCATCACATCCTTGAGGCTGTCGAAGCGATAGGTCTGGGCGCCGACGGAATGGGCATATACGGCCATGGGGCGGTGTCCTCCTGATTATAAATAGCTCAAATTAACCACCAATCCGTGTAGGAGCTGTCGAGTGCAACGAGGCTGCGATCTTTAAAGGCAAGATCAAAAGATC
>NZ_JBSVXD010000046.1:0-35411 GCF_054070755.1 Pseudomonas sp. SDO5591_S426
CGTATGCCAACTGTAGGAGCTGCCGAAGGCTGCGATCTTTTGATGCTCAACCCAACAATTCACTCATGGCAATAATCTGCTCCGCCACCTGAATCAGCTTCTGCTGGCGGCTCATGGCCTGGCGGCGCATCAGGGTGTAGGCCTCTTCCTCGTTGCAGTCCTTCATTTTCATAAGCAACCCTTTGGCCAGCTCGATGCGCTTGCGCTCGGCCAGTTGCTGGTCGCGGGCGTGCAGTTGCGCGCGCAAGGCCTGATCGCTTTCGAAGCGCGCCATGGCCACGTCGAGAATCGGCTGCAAGCGTTGTGCGTGGATGCCTTCGACGATGTAGGCGCTGACCCCGGACTTGATCGCCTGGCGCATCACATCGGGGTCGTGCTCGTCGGTAAACATGACGATGGGCCGTGGCTGGTCGCGGCTGACGAGCACCACTTGCTCCATGACATCGCGACTCGGTGACTCGGTATCGATCAAAATCACATCCGGACGCACCGTTTCGACGCGTTCGGGCAGGTCGATGGTCAACCCGGACTCGTCGATCACTTCGAATCCGGCTTCGGTGAGGGCCGCTTTCAGGCGTCCGACTTTTTTCGCGGTGTCGTTGATCAGCAGGATACGCAACATGTTCGCAGTCTCCTGTCAGCGACTGGCGAGTCGGGGCGAGCTGTCGCTCATGGCGTGCAGCTTGAAGCTGCGGGCATAGCCGACCGGGTCGGAACCATCCCAGACTTTGCCGTCGATCAACTGGCTGTTGCGCATCTCTTTGCCCAGTGATGCGACTCCGACGGCACTGGCGGCCTCACGGTACAAGTCTAGTTGCTGGACCTGGCGAGCAACTGCGAGGTAATCCGGGTCGTCGCGCAACAAGCCCCAGCGACGGAACTGGGTCATGAACCACATGCCATCGGACAGATACGGCAGATTGACCTCGCCAGCGCCATGGAAGCGCAAGGCGTGCGGGTCTTGCCAGCGATTACCCAGACCGTCGGCGTAGTCGCCCAACAGGCGCGGTTCGATGCATTCGAGCGGTGCGTCGAGGTACTGCGGCGCACTGAGCAATTGCGCGGTGCTGCGACGATTTTCGGTGTTGTCTTCGATGAAGCGGCTGGCTTCCAGGATCGCCATCACCAACGCTCGGGCGGTGTTGGGATATTGCTCGACAAAGGCGCGGGTGCAGCCGAGGACTTTTTCCGGATGATCGGGCCAGATAGTTTGAGTGGTGGCCAAGGTAAAACCGAGATTCTGTTGCACCGCGCTGGCGGACCACGGTTCGCCAACGCAGAAGCCGTCGATGCGCCCCGCTTGCAGGTGCGCGACCATTTGCGGCGGCGGTACCACCACACTGTCGACATCCAGCAGCGGATGAATGCCCTGGCTGGCGAGCCAGTAATACAGCCACATCGCGTGGGTGCCGGTAGGGAAAGTCTGGGCGAACGTCAGTTTTGGGCGACTTTGGTGCACGTGCCGGTGAAGTGCTTCAGGACCGGTCACGCCAAGGCCCTGCAAGCCATGGGAGAGATTGATGCTTTGGCCGTTCTGGTTCAGCCCCATCAGCACCGCCATGTCGGTCGGGGCCACGCCGCCGATGCCCAGGTGCACGGCGTAGATCAAGCCGTACAGGCTGTGGGCGGCATCGAGTTCACCGTTGACCAGTTTGTCCCGTAGATTTGCCCAGGATGATTGGCGCTTGAGGTTCAGGGTCAAGCCGTAGGGTTGGGCGAACCCCTGAGTGGCGGCCACCACCACCGAGGCGCAGTCGCTCAGGGCCATGAAGCCGAGGTTGATTTCGGTCTTTTCCGGGGCATCGCTGCCATTGACCCAGGCCAAAGGGCCTGCTGATGGTTCGTTCATCGATTTCGCACCTTCAAAAAAAACGTCGTCCCAGACCCTTCTACAAGCCAGGCCGGGTGACGACGCCATTGTCCTTGCACACATTCCGCCGTTGGCCTGTGCGCTGATGACTGATCGGCTGCAAGGCATATGCCATCCGGGGTTCATCAGCTTTACATCAGGATTCAACGCGCCATGTCTTTCATCCTGCCGACCCACATCGTCAGGTCGCAAAGGAGGTTGGCGTGCACATCGAATCAATACGCGCCGCAGGTTTCCCCGACGCCCGTTTCGGCGAGCGGGTGCTGCATCTGCGTGTCAACGAATCCCCCGTGTATCTGCTCTCGACCCAGTGTGCGACGGCCTGCCACCTGCCAGTCGGCTGGGAAGGGCTGATTGCGATGAACGGTACATTTGAAGTAAACGGCAACGTGCAGACCCTGCCAGTTGCAGAAGCGCCGTTGGTGAAGTTGCAAGTGTTCATCGATCTGGGTGACGCGCTGGTTGATCAACGATCCAGCCAGGCATTCCCGGCGGCATTGCCGGTGGCCTCCCCAGTCATCCAGTCGCAAAGGACGCTCGAGCGCTGGTACATCGAGCAAGCCATGGCCGGTGGTCCGGCCTACCAGGCTTTTGCCAGCGTGCTGCGCCATTGCGAGAGCTACGGGCTTGTACGTTTCCTGGTGGAGCAGGGCACACACAGTGAAAAATTGACCACTTTGGCGCAGCGCTACGGCGTCTCTGTGTCGCATTTTCGCCGACTGTGTCGACAGGCGCTGGGTACGGCGGCCAAGCCTGCCTTGCGTGGCTGGCGGACGGCTCAGGCGTTGTTGAACATGAGCCAGCGGGACAACTCCCTGACGGATGTCGCGCTGGAGTTCGGTTTCGCCTCTTCTTCGCATTTCTCAAAGGAAATCCGCGAGCTGGTGGGCTTCTCACCCAGCAGCCTGGCCGATATTACCTACCTTCCAGGCAAGTGAGCCGATGAACTGCCGATTGTTCTCTTTTTCCCTTTTGCCCGCCTGCTTGAGCGCCGCGTTGCTGCTTGCACCCTGTGCTGCGCAGGCCGCTGTCTATAACTTCGAGGCCCGTGAGCAGAGCGCGCGCACTTTTTTCAGCGAGTTGTCCGGCCCGCTGGGTAAACCCGTAATCGTCAGTAAAGCTGCTGCGGCCAAGCGGGTTTCCGGAACGTTCGATTTGCTCGTTCCGCAGAGAACCTTTGAGCGTATCAGCGCGCAAATGGGCTTGATCTGGTACAGCGATGGCCAGGCGATTTACCTGTACGACGCCTCGGAATTCAAAAGCTCGATGATGTCGCTGCACACCCTCACCGTAGCCAAGCTCCAGGCATTTCTCGAACGTTCCGGGTTGCACGACAAGCGCTATCCGTTGCGCCACGACGGCTTGCGGACTTTCCATGTGTCGGGTCCGCCGATGTATGTCGACCTGGTGGTGCAAGCGGCCGGGATGATGGATAACCAGCGCTCGGAGTTGTTGCTGGGCAAGCAGCAGATCGGTGTGATCCAGGTGCGCAATACCTTCGTCAGCGACCGCAAATACGAGCTGCGCGATGACAAGGTGACCATCCCCGGCCTGGCCACCGTGATCGAGGAGTTGCTGCGTGGCGAGAAACGCGAGGTCGAACCGTCGGTGGCGCAAGCCCCTGCACAGCGACCGCAGGGATTGATGCCGGCGTTTCCCCTCGAAGGCCTGGCGAGCACGCCCTCGGAACAAGACCCGACCGCGCCGCGAATCATCGCGCGCGAGGTGGCCGCGGGAAACATTCGAGTGGTGGCTTATCCCGACACCAACAGCCTGCTGGTCAAGGGGTTGCCGGAGCAAGTGCGCTTCATCGAGAACCTGGTGAGCGCGCTGGACACGCCCAAGCGCCACGTGGAGTTGTCGCTGTGGATCATCGATTTGCACAAGGACGAGCTCAATCAGCTGGGCATCAATTGGCAAGGCACGGTGAATTCGGGCGGTAAATTTTCCGCATCGCTCAATGCCGGTTCGGCGACCACCCTCGATGGTGTTTCGTTCGTGACTCAGGTCATGGCGCTGGAACGTACCAACCGAGCGAATGTGGTCTCGCGACCGGTGATTCTTACCCAGGAAAACGTGCCGGCGATCTTCGACAACAACCGCACGTTTTATGCCCCGCTGGTGGGCGAGCGCACGGTCGAGTTGCAGCACGTGACCTACGGCACGCTGGTCAGCGTACTGCCGCGTTTCGCCCAGGCGGACGAGGTGGAAATGTCGCTCAATATCGAGGACGGCAACGAAGTCGAAAGCCCCGGCCAGGGCGAGCGCCCGAACTCGCTGCCCACGGTCGGTCGCACACGAATCAGTACTGTGGCGCGGGTGCCTCAGGGCAAGAGCCTGTTGGTGGGCGGTTTCACCCGCGATGACAACAGCGAGCAAATCGGACGGGTACCGGTACTGGGTTCGATTCCATGGATCGGGCGCTTGTTCAGCTATCGACAAAGCCGCTCGGCCAACACGGTGCGGGTGTTCCTGATTCAGCCCAAGGAAATTCTCGACGCCTTCGAGCCCGTCATGGAACCGGGCCCGCAGATGCTGACACCGCAGCAGCATGAGCGTGTGCGCCGATCGTACTTCCGGGCATCGGAAAAATGATCCTGCCACCAATTTCCACGGGTGGCAGATCGGCCCAGGCTCGGCTCAATACCGAGAAGGCCGCGGAGCATCCACAACCACAGGCGGATGCGGACATTGATCTGGATGAAAGCGGTACGGCGGCTGCCGCGCAGCGTTTTGTGCAGATCAGCGATGAAATGTCGGCAGCGTTGGCGCAGTTTCGTGCCCGACGGCATTTCGAACTCAAGTCCGACACCCTGACCGACAACTTCGAAAGAGTGCTCGACGACGACACTTTGCCCAAAGTGCAACGGGTCCTGAGTCTGGCGCGACTGGCGGATAAACCCGTCACCTGGCTGTTGCAGCAGTTGCGCGGGTTGTTCCCCGATGACAGCGATCTGGTGTTGGTGTTGCGGGAATTGTTGCGCCGTAAACGGCTCGATGGCGGTTCGCGTCGGCGACTTGAAAAGGTATTGCAGGAAGCGCTCGCCGAGGCCTCGCCCAAGCGGATGAACGCGGGCATCAATACGGCCCTCAAAGCCCGAATGTTCGGTGCGAGCATGGCCGTGCGTGCGGGACTGCTGCGCGAAACCTACCGGGATTTTCTCGAGTCCGACGACGGCCCGGTCAGTTGTTATCAGGACTGGATTGCGTTGTACGGGCCGCTCAATCGCATGAGCGTGCTGGTGTTCATCGAAGACGCCTTGCTCACCGATATCAGCGCCCAGGACCCGAGTTGTTCGCGTGCAGAATTTGGCCACCTGCTGGCCAGGCTGGCTGACCTCAAGCGCCTGCGTTCAGCCGATGGCCTGTTTATCGGCAGCCTGCTCGGCGATGAACTCATCTGTCGGCACAACCCCGATGAATCCGACTGGCTGGTGTTCCTTATGGGGCTACTGAGCTACCCCGACGAACTCGACCAGTTGCTGCTCGGCGCGCTCGGTGAACGCCTGCTGTTGAGTCCTCACCGTGAGCGCTCAACCGTGCTGCACACGGTGCGCCGACTGAGCCTGCAATTGCCGTTGCCACTGTTTGTCGATGAAGAGGCACCCCAACGCCTGGCACAGCAGTTCACGCACCTGGCCGACATCGCCTACGCCCACGAATGTATTGAGCGGCGACGTCTCAGTGGTTGCCCATGACTTTTTCCCGGAACTGACCTGCCATGCTCAACGTGTTTCTACGCAATGTCAGCGCTCGACCGGAGCTGCTGATTCTGTCGTTGATGGTGATGATCATCGCCATGCTGATCATTCCCTTGCCGACGGTGCTGGTGGATTTTCTCATCGGCCTGAACATCATCATTTCGCTGTTGGTGTTCATGGGTTCTTTCTACATTGAACGCATCCTCAACTATTCGACGTTCCCGGCCTTGCTGCTGCTGACCACGCTGTTTCGCCTGGCGCTGTCGATCAGCACCAGCCGCTTGATCCTCAGTCAGGCCGATGCCGGCGAGATCATTGCGTCGTTCGGTGAGTTCGTGATCGGCGAAAGCCTGGTGGTGGGTTTTGTAATCTTTTCCATCGTCACCATTGTCCAGTTCATCGTGATCACCAAAGGCTCGGAACGGGTAGCCGAAGTGGCGGCGCGCTTCTCGCTGGACGGCATGCCGGGCAAGCAGATGAGCATCGACGGCGACTTGAAGGCCGGTGCCATCACGGCCGAAGAAGCCAAGGAAAAACGCAGCACTCTGGAGCGCGAAAGCCAGCTGTATGGCTCCTTTGACGGGGCGATGAAGTTCATCAAGGGCGACGCGATCGCTGGCATCATCATTATCTTCGTCAACTTCATCGGCGGCATGGCCATTGGTGTCGGGCAAATGGGCATGGACATGTCCACTGCCCTGTCGACCTACACCTTGCTGACCATCGGCGATGGGCTGGTGGCGCAGATTCCCGCGTTGCTGATCGCCATCGGCGCCGGCTTCATCGTCACCCGCGTCAACGGTGATGACAGCAACCTGGGGCGCAACATGCTCGCGCAAATGCTGGGCAATCCCTTCGTGCTGGGCGTGACTGCATTGCTCGCTGTGGGCGTGGGCCTGTTACCGGGTTTTCCGCTGCTGACGTTCCTGTCGATTGCCAGTGTGCTGGGCCTGGTTGTGTTCATGCGGCATCGCAAATCTACCCGACTGGCCGGGCAGGGCGATGGCCGTGCGGCACCCTCCGCGCAAGATGCATTGCAACCCGAGTCGGGATTGCTCGATGACGTCGACAATATCGCCACCGAAACCATCGCGCTGATGTTGCTGGTGCCCACGGCGCGTCTGGACGAACTGAGCAGGGCCCGTTGGCCAGCGCGCTTTCGCAGCCAGTTTTTCGTCGACTATGGGCTGCGTATTCCCGAACCACAGCTTCGTGCCAGCGAAGCGTTGCCGGCACATCAAGTGGCGGTGCTGATCAATGAAGTGCGCGCCGAACAGTTCGATATCCATTTCGATCACTGGCGTCTGCTCGACTACTCGCCGGAACTGGATTCCATGGAATTTGCGCTGGTGCGCGGCAACGACAGCAATCGACTTGGCGGGGTCTGGGTCAACGCCACCGACCGCGAGCGGGTGCAGCAATTGGGTTATCACCTGCGCCCGGCTGACGAAGAATGCTATCGCTGCCTGGTCACGTTGCTGGCGCGCAACATCCAGGAGTTTTTCGGCGTGCAGGAAACCAAGCAACTGCTCGACGAAATGGAAACGCGCTACCCCGATCTGCTCAAGGAAGTCTATCGCCACGTCACGGTGCAGAAGATCGCCGAAGTGCTGCAGCGGCTGATCGGCGAGCGCATCTCCGTGCGCAACATGAAGCTCATTCTCGAATCGCTGGCCCATTGGGCGTCACGGGAAAAAGACGTGCTGGCGCTGGTCGAGCACGTTCGCGGTTCGATGGCCCGCTACATCAGCAACAAATTCGCCCACGGTAATGACTTGCGTGTGCTGCTGCTTTCACCGGAGTTCGAAGAGGTGGTGCGACGAGGCATTCGCCAAACCTCGGGCGGCAGTTTCATCAACCTGGAACCGGCCGAGTCTGAAGAGCTGATGGACCGACTGAGTGTCGGCATCGACAGCCTGCACATCGCGCAAAAGGACATGGTGCTGCTGTGTTCGATCGATGTGCGGCGCTACATCAAGAAACTGATCGAAGGGCGGTTCCGGGAGCTGGACGTGATGTCGTTCGGCGAAATCTCCGAGACTGTCTCGGTCAATGTCATCAAGACGCTGTAAGGAAAACCTGTAAATGATACCGATGGATATTGCCGGTCTGTTGCGCGACGCGCTGCGTCATAGCGGCTGCATGGACAGCCAGATCGGGCAGTTCGACAGTCATAGCACCATTGAAATGCAGATGAAAAACCTGCCCGACATCAGCGTTGCCGTGGTCGATGGTGATGTCTGGGTCTGGGCGTCGGTCGCAGAAGCGAGTCCGAATGTAATGAACCATTGTGCCTTCGATTTGATGCAGTTCCTGCTGGAAGGCAATGCGTTTTCCCGCACCGGGCAATTGCATCTTTGCGTCGTCCAGGAGCGACTCGAACTGCGCCTGATGGCCAATGCTCACGCCCTCGGCGACGCCGAACATTTCGCACAAGCCCTCGATGCTTTCGTGCAGGCGACCGAAAAGCTGTGCGACCTTTTACGCCGATGATCACCCGGCTGGAAAGGCATGCGGCCCATCCCCTGCGGTTGAGTGGTCCGTTGATCGAAGCGGCGCTGGGCGACGTTGTCATTGGCGAGGTCTGCGAAGTACGGCGCCATTGGCGCTTGCCTCAGGTCGCGGCCAGGGCGCAGGTCATCGGCTTCAAGCCTGGTGCGGTCCTGCTCAGTTTGCTCGGTGATGCGAAGGGCTTGTCCAGGGAGTCGATGATCGTGCCGACGGGCGCAACGCTGCAATTGACGTGCAGTGACGCCTTGCTCGGCAGCGTGGTCGACCCCCAGGGCACGATCGTCGAGCGTCTGGCGCCGTCAATGGCCGTTGCTCAACGGGACTATCCGGTGGATGCCGACCCTCCGTCTTACCAGCAGCGGCGCCCGGTGGCGGAACCGTTGCGTACCGGCGTTCGGGTCATCGATGGCTTGCTGACCTGCGGCGTCGGTCAGCGCATCGGCATTTTTGCCGCCGCCGGTTCTGGCAAGACCACGTTGATCAACATGCTGATCAACCACACCGATGCCGACGTTTTTGTCATCGGCCTGATTGGTGAGCGCGGACGTGAAGTGACCGAGTTCATCGAACATCTGCGCCAGTCGGAAAAACGCGCCCGTTGCGTGGTGGTGTATGCCACGTCGGATTTTTCGTCGGTGGATCGCTGCAACTCGGCCCTCCAGGCCACGGCCATCGCCGAGTATTTTCGCGACCAGGGCCAGCGAGTGGTGTTGTTGCTGGACTCGTTGACGCGTTATGCCCGCGCTCGGCGGGATTTGGCCCTGGCGGCGGGCGAAGCACCGGCGCGGCGCGGCTATCCGGCCTCGGTATTCGACGCCTTGCCGCGTTTGCTGGAACGACCGGGTGTAACTGCTTCGGGCAGCATCACTGCCTGGTATACCGTCCTGCTGGAAAGCGACGACGAGCCGGACCCGATTGCCGAGGAGATTCGTTCCATTCTCGACGGCCATATTTACCTCAGCCGTGCCTTGGCGGCCAAAGGTCACTATCCGGCAATCGATGTGTTGCGCAGCGTCAGTCGCGTAGCAACGCAAGTCACCACGTCCCAGGTGCAGCAACTGGCGGCATCGACTCGGGAAACGCTGACGCGTCTTGAGCAGTTGCAGATTTTCCTCGATATGGGCGAGTACACCCAGGGCGCAGACGCCGCGAACGACCAGGCGATGCAGCGCCGCGATGCGCTAACTCAGTGGTTGCGTCAGCCGACGGATGAATGCTGCGAACCGGACGAAACCCTGCGGAGTTTGCATGAACTCATTGCGTGATGGACGACGCCTGTTGGCGTTCAGTCAGTTCCGTCGGCAACGCGGCGAACAAGCGGTGCTGCGCACACAACAGCAGTTGCAACCACTGTTGCAGGAACGTGCCGGCTTCGAGGGACAAGAGGCGTCACTGCAAAGTCTGTTGGCCAGTCATCGGGCAAACGACTGCGTGCTGGATCACGGGCAACTGTTGGCGCTGTTGCGCAGGCAGGCTGTTATCCGTCGGCAGATTGATCTGTTGCGTCTTGAGCGCGATCGCGTCGACCAGCAGTGCCGACAGGTTGAGCAATTGTTGCAAGAGCAACGCGAGCAATTGGGTTTGTTGCAACGTAAACATGACAAGTACGAACGGTCTGTCCAGCAGCTATTGCGTGGGCAACGGCTTGAGTGCGTGCGCCGAGAAGAAAGGGAGATAGAAGAGATGAACGGAGTTCGGCGATGAACGATGTATCTGTGATTTCAGCTCTGCCGGTTCAAGTCCTGGACCCCGTTACCGACGGCTCCATGGATGAGCTGAAAGACACGCTCGTACCGGTGCAAGAGGAGGATCTGCCACAAGGTGTGCTGGATCTTTTGGCGGCGCTGGTCTTGCGTCAGCGATCGATGACCATCAACCAAGGGACGGCGGATGTTGCGCGCGACAAGGCACTGCCAGCGGCCCCGATGACGATGATTTATCCACAAGCCAAGCGGCCGATTCAACAGCTGCCACACCAACTGATGCTGACTAAAGGCTTGACCTCCGACAGGATGGAAATGCCTGTGCAAGTAACGCTCGGGAAAATCGAACTGGACTCGCGTCTATCGAATTTGCCTGTGGGGTCGCCGATCGAGCGCTCGCCAAATACCGCTGAACCCATGTCAATCGAACGAGCCGCCAGTGCTCAAGCGCCGATTCCGCTCACCACCGAAGCTGAGTTGCCCGAAGCACTGTTGCAGCCGCAAGTGATGCGCCATACGGCAACGGTCGTGCCGCCATCCATTCCTGCATCGCCGATCCTGCGGCCCATGCCGACACCTGACGTGATGCTCGAAATCTTGCCCGCGTCGGACCGGGGTTTGCTGCAAGTGCCGTTCAACAAAGGCACGGTCAGCGGGCAAGTGACGATCAGTCGAGTGCCTGATGAGCCCATTCGCAACCTTCAGCTCAGCCCGAGCAACACCTTGGTATTCGAGCAACTCAAGGAACCCTTCGAACAGGTGCGGGAGCCGGCCTGGCGGTTGACCGACAGCGGCGGCGAGCAGCAGCGTCAGGGTTCGCAGCAATCGCCGGATGACGAGCAGGACGAACAGTCCGAGCTGCCCGCATGAGTGGACTGAAACTGCGCCGGGTCGACCCTGCGGCCCATGCCTGCGCGCGGTCGGTCCAGCGCTGGCGGGGTGCCGGCCATGACACCGGTTCTGGTTGCCTGCCACGGCGGCCCGGCTACTTACGCTTTTGCGCACACAGCGAAGGGAGGGACTGGCACGGATTGATCATGGCCCGTGACTGGCTGCATCGCTCGCTCCCGCAGTTGCAGTCGTTGCTGAGGATAGAGACCTCGGTGACGAATATCGTTGACCTGTTTCAGTCGGTGCCACGGCCGTTGCTGCTGGAGCTGGACGAGTTGCATTACCAGACGCTGTCCGACGTCGAGTTGGTCGATCCGCCGCAACTGCCAACGCACACGTTGCCCTGGCTCGACACGTCTCGGGGGCGCGTGTGGGTGACGCAGTTGCCACCGGCGCGTGCCGCCAGCGAGCCGTTGGACTCCAACGCTTGGCTGGCCGATTTGCCGCTGCGCCTGGAGCTGATGCTGGGTGTCAGTCACCTGATTCATGCGAGCCGGACACGACTGAATGAGGGCGATGTCCTGCGGATCATTCAGCCGGCTCAACGCGCCTGGCTGGCGGGCCGATGCGTCGGCGTTTTCACGTTTACTGAAGAGGGATTACTCATGCAATCGACCGTTGCCGATGCCGATCAACAAGCCGCGATTGAGCCGCGGGCGAATGTCGAACTCGGCGCTTTGTCCGTGCGACTGGAGTTCATTCTCGCGACCCATGACATCGACCTGGCCACGCTGTCGCGGATCGTCGATGGGCAACTGATTCCGTTGGCCGACGACGCCGCACGGCACATCGAGATTCGCGCCAACGGCAAGCGTGTTGCCCGGGGGGAACTGGTGCAGCTGGGCGAGCAATTGGGTGTCGAGTTGATCGAGGTTTATCGGGGTACTTCAGCGGAACAGCCGCGATGAATGACGTCTCGCTGATCGCGCTGCTGGCGTTCGCGTCACTGCTGCCGTTTCTCGTGGCGGCCGGCACCTGCTACATCAAGTTTTCGATTGTCTTTGTCATCGTGCGTAACGCCTTGGGCTTGCAGCAGGTGCCCTCGAACATGGCCCTCAATGCGATTGCCCTGATGCTGGCGATTTTCGTGATGACACCGGTGATGAAGCAAGGGTATGGCTATTACAAGGAAGAACAGGTGGCCTTTACCGACATCGAGTCAGTGGTGAGTTTCGCCGAGAACGGGTTGGGGGGATACAAGGAATATCTGCGCAAGTACACCGACCCGGAACTGGCGCTGTTCTTCGAGCGGGCCCAAGCGGTGCAGAGCGAAACCGACGTCGGCCTGCCCGCCGATGAAGAGCTCACGCCGTCGCTGTTTTCGCTGCTGCCGGCCTACGCGTTGAGTGAAATCAAAAGCGCCTTCAAGATCGGCTTCTACCTGTATTTGCCATTCGTGATCGTCGATCTGGTGATCTCCAGCATTCTGCTGGCGCTGGGCATGATGATGATGAGCCCGGTGATCATTTCTGTGCCGATCAAACTGGTGCTGTTTGTGGCGCTGGATGGCTGGGCGTTGCTGTCGACCGGGCTGGTCAAGCAATACCTGACCTTGCTGACATGAGGGCAGGTAAATGAATGATCTGGTGTATGCCGGCAATAAAACCCTCTACCTGATTCTGCTGATGGTGGCGTGGCCGATCATTGTCGCCACGGTAGTCGGCCTGGTGGTCGGGTTGATTCAGACCGTGACCCAATTACAGGAGCAGACACTGCCGTTCGGTTTCAAGTTGTTGGCGGTCGCCGCGTGCCTGTTCCTGCTGTCGGGCTGGTACGGGGAAACCCTGCTCGATTTCAGCCGCGAAGTCATACGTCTGGCGTTGGGTTAGCGCAATGTCGGTGACGTTGTTTTTCGATCTGTACGCCTGGTTCGCCGCCGCCATTCTTGGGGTGGCACGCCTGGCGCCGATTTTTTTCATGTTGCCGTTTCTCAACAGCGGGGTGCTTACGGGCGTGCCGCGTCAGGCTGTCATTGTGTTAGTGGCGACGGGGTTCTGGGCTTATGTGGGTGTGCCGTTGCCGGCGCTCGACGGCTTGGCATTCTTCGGGCTGGTGTTGCGTGAGGCCGGCATTGGCGTGCTGCTTGGCGTCCTGCTGTGCTGGCCGTTCTGGGTGTTGCACGCGATGGGCAACCTGATCGACAACCAGCGCGGCGCCATGCTCAGCAGCACCGTGGACCCGGCCAACGGCGTCGACACCTCGGAGCTGGCGAATTTTCTCCAGTTGTTCGCCGCGGTGGTTTATCTCGAAGGCGGCGGCATGTTGCTGATGCTCGAAACCGTTGGCCATAGCTACCGTATTTGCACGCCGGCAAATGGTTGCGAGATGCACCTGCCATCTGTTCTGAACCTGCTCGATGCGCTGGTGAGCAAGACGCTGGTGATCAGTGCACCGGTGGTGGCCACGCTGTTGGTCAGCGAAGCGTTGCTGGGTTTGCTCTCGCGGTATGCGCCGCAAATGAACGCGTTCTCGGTGTCGCTGACGGTCAAGAGCCTGGTGGCGCTGGTGGTGTTGATGCTGTATTTCGGCGTGCACCTGCCGGATGAAGTCCTGCGCATGGGCACCAAATCCCAAGGGCTGGAGCACTACCTGGGCAGCGAAAGGGAGGTTACTGATGTCGTCCAGCGCCTCGAAGACTGAGAAACCCACCGCCAAGCGACTGCGCGATGCGTCACGCAAAGGGCAGACATTCAAGGCCAAGGATCTGGTGGTCACCTGCCTGACCCTTTGCGGCATCACCTACATGGTGTTCAACAGCTCATTGTTCGAGGTCATGGAAGTCTATCGGCGCATCATCGCCAGTGATTTTGACGTGGACATGCAAGCGTACTCGGCGATGCTGGTGCTGGTCGGGCTCAAGTCCTTGTTGCCGCTGCTGTTGGTGTGCGTGTTGACCAGCGCACTGCCTGCGCTGTTGCAAAGCGGCTTTGTGCTGGCCAGCGAGGCCTTGAAGCTCAATCTCGGTGCGCTGAACCCGATCAATGGCTTCAAGAAACTGTTCAGCATGCGCACCGTCAAGGACACGGTCAAAGCGCTGTTGTACCTGGGCAGTTTTGCCATGGCGTTGTGGATCGTCTGGATCACGCAGCGGCAACTGCTGTTTGCGCAATTGTTCACTCAGGCACCTGAGCTGTTCGCAATCTGGGGCCACTTGTTGCTGGTGCTGGTGTTGGCGTTTCTGGGATGCGTGCTGCTGATCGTCGTGCTGGATGCGCTGAGCGAATACTGGCTATTCATGAAAGACCAGATGATGGACAAGGACGCCGTCAAGCGTGAACACAAGGAGCAAGACGGCAACCCGGATATCAAGGGCCGCCGTCGCGACCTGCACAGGGAGCTTCTGTCCGAGCAAGTCAAATCCGACGTGCGCAGCTCGCGGATGATCATCGCCAACCCGACCCACATCGCCATCGGCGTGTATTTCCGCCCGGAAATCACCCTGCTGCCGTTTATCTCGCTGATGGAAACCAACCAGCGCGCACTGGCTGTTCGAGCGTATGCCAAGGAGGTGGGTGTGCCGGTAATCAACGACATCGCGCTGGCTCGGCGAATCTTCAAAACCCACCAGCGCTACAGCTTCCTCCAGGTGCAGGAAATCGAAGAAGTCCTGCGCCTGTTGATCTGGCTCGAGCAAGTCGAGCAAGCCTGAGTTCTCCCTTTTCCTCTTTCCTCCGAACGTTGGCATGAGCGCAATTTGGCAGCGTGCTCAGCAGCGCTTTGGCTCAATGCAGTCGTCAGCAGCGCTGACGTTTTTCAGGAGTGTGGCTGATGAGTCGCGACAAACAACAAGCTGAACAAGTGGCCCTCGACGTCGTGGATGCAGTGCTCGGTGGCGCGGCATTGAAAGACGTGCAAGGCATCAGTGACGAACACATGAACAGTCTCTATGCCTTCGCGTTCCAGTTTTACGAGCAGGGGCGGCTGGACGATGCCGAGAAGTTCTTTCACTTCCTGTGCATCTACGACTTCAACAACAGCCATTACTGGATGGGGTTGGCCGCCGTGCACCAACTCAAGCAGAACCACCAGAAAGCGATCGACCTGTACGCGATCGCCTTCGCCTAAGGCAAGAACGACTACCGGCCGATGTTGTACACCGGCCAGTGTCACCTGGCGCTGGGCAAGATCGGCAAAGCCAGATTGTGTTTCGAATATGTGCTTGATCAAGCCACGGAAGACGATCTGCACAAGCAGGCTCAGGTGTATCTCGACACCTTGAGTCACATTGAAAAGGATTGTTCGGAGACAGAACATGAGTGAAATCAGAAGCACCCTTAGCCCGGCATTTTCGGGCGCAACAGGTCGCAACGAGGCCTTTGAAAAATATGGCAAGGCTGCCAGCCAGGCTGCCAGGACGTTGGATTATCAGAAGGCTGGCCAAGAAGCCTTAGCCCGTCTGATGTCGGTCAGCTACGAAGGCCAGCAAGGAGCAGCCACTGCCAATTCGGGCAGGCCCGTACTGCACGCGCCACCTCCACGCGTCGATGGCAACAAACAGGAAACCAACGGTGACTTGTTCACGCTGTTGATGGCGATGATCAGTGAGCTGCTCGGCGAGGTCGACGTCAACAAGCTGAAAAATCGCCTGGCGATGTTGCAAAGCATGGCCGGCGCAAAGCAGCAGGGGCATGAAAAACTGGCGGCCGAATACGCCGCTGCCGTCGAGGCACTTGAAGCTGCCGAGGGCGACATCGGCAGCAGCCAGGAACATCTCGATCAGTTGCAGGAACGGGTTCGGCATGTTCAGGGATTGCTGGATGCGAGCGAAGCACGGCTGGCCGGGCTGGATCCAGACTCACCTGAATATGCCAGTGAACTGGCGCTGCGCGACAAGCTTAAAGGTGAGCTCGCGGGCCACACCCAAGCGCTGCAAAAGGCGACCGATGCCCACCTGAAACTGATCGAGATCGCCAATGCCAGCGCCAGAACCCTGGCCATTGTTGCCGGGAAAGTGCAGGAGGCCGGCCTTGGCGGTTCCTCCATCAAGGAGTCGAATGAGAAAGCGCTGAGTAGCGCCGCATTGGCGCTGCTGAATCGACTGAAGCTCATCGAGCTATTGGGTGATGCCGCACAGAACAAGGAAGAGATCAATCAAGAGCTGTTCCTTGAGCTGCAAGCCAAGCTTCAGGAACACATGAAGCACGAGTCGGAAAAGTACCTGGAGGAAGTACGCAAGGCTGAGGCGTTGCAGAAGACCATGGGCTGCATTGGCAAAATCGTCGGCGCGATATTGACCGTTGCGACGATCGCTGCCGGCGTGTTGACCGCCAACCCAGTGCTGATCGCGGTGGGTGTGATTGGCGCAGCGATCATGATTTCCGACGCTGCGGTTCAGTCAGCGACCGGTGTGTCGTTCATGGCCGAAGCCATGAAGCCGCTGACCGCTGTGATGCAGGAAGCCATCAAGCTGTTCACCGAGCTCTATACAAAATTGCTGGTGGCATTTGGTGTCGACCCAGAGACCGCGAAGGACATCGCACAAATCGCCGGCATGATCCAGGGCATTGCCGCAACACTGGCTGCCGTTGCATTGGTGGCTGTGGTCGGGGCCCAGGTGATCGGGCCAATGGTCGGCGCCATCGCCTCGAAACTGTCTTCGATGATCGCCAATGTTGCGCCCGCCGCCATGCAGGCGTTTAAACAGGTGGCTTCATCGGCAGGCAACTCACTGACGCAGATGCTGACCCAGTTGCGTGGCTTCATCACCAATGGCGCCGATGCCGTGTCCATGGCGCGTTACGGAGCCAATCTGCAGATTGCTCAGGCCGTCACCGAGTTCGGAAATGTGGCCGTGCAGGGCGGATTGCAGGTTGCCAGCGGCAATCATCAGGCCCAGGCCGCCGTGCACCTGGCTGACGTGCGGGTGCGCATGGCGATCAGCGAAGAAATCACCGCTTATCTCACCCGGCTGGTCGAAGACTACGGCCAGGCAATGCAGGTACGTACCCGACAAATCGAACAGGTCTTTGCCGACATGCAGCGTAGCCATTCCGTCAGCCTGCAAATGGCCCGGCACGTTTGAACTCACTGATTGAAGGAAATTTGTCATGTCCACCATTCACACCACGATCAGGCCTGTTCCAAACGTATCGACTCACGATCCGGTCAGCGATGCAGGCCTGAGCGAGTTGATCGCTCAGGAGCAATTTTCAAAGGATCTCAAAGGCAAGCGATTTCCTGGTTTGGCAACTGATCAACTCGACGCAAAGCAAGTACTACGGGGCAACAACTTCACATTCCCTACGGCTGCAGAACTCAAGCGTGATATTGACGCCTACCAGCCCAGTGACGCGGACTGGCAAGATTTCGATGCGGCTTTGATGATGCTCCCCGATGAAGTGCGCGAGGATCTGATGTTCGACCCTGGTGCCTGGGAAAAACATGCCAATGTACTGATCTCTGCGATTATTGCGTTGAGCGTCGCCCGGGTCGTCAACGCTCAGTTGCGCGGGCATTTCGGTGTCATGGCCGCCGAGGCGGCCAAAGCCCAGGGCGCAGCCATTATCGAGTCCGGCGATGCGGCTTTCTACAGTGCGGTTACCGCTGCCGTGGTGTCTGGAGCAATCGCCGGGTTCGCCATGTTCAAGGCGCTCCAAGGTCTGGGGCTCAAACATGCGGATATCAACCTGCATAAACGCAACGCTCTCGACGCCAACAATATTGAGCGTGACCTCAAGCAACATCGCTCTAGCGATGAATGGGACCCGCAAACCTCTTACAAAATAAAAACCTTCGATGATTTCGGCCGCACGACATCCGTCGATTTCAAACCCAAGGGTTCAACCTTGACGCCTCAAGAGCAGGCGTGGTTCGACGGGGAAATCCTCAAGGCGCAGAAGGTCGGGCAAAACTCCGACTGGCTGAGCCAGATAGGCAGCAAGGGCATTGAGAAAAAACTGGAAATCGGTCGTTTCCTCAGCTCTATGTCGATGAACTTGAGTCAGGTCGTATCCAACCTGGTTCGCATGACCGAACACGCTGCGCGGGAGAAAGAAGTCCTGCAGCAAAGTGCACAAAATACCCAGAAGAGTTTGAGTGATGAAGTCGGCCAGAAAGACTCGGCCGATGCTGCACTCCTGCAAAAAATCATGGACATCGTGATGCAGCTTTTCCAGTCGCGTGCTGATGTCATGGGCAGAGTTTGAGTGAGGAAAACAATATGAGAATTACAGAATTATCAACTCCGGGAAACAGTTTGCTGGCTGACCTCAATGTCACTATTGATGTGCCGCTGCCTCCCGAAATGCCTGTCGAGGTTCATGCCGGGTTTTCCCTTGCGCAGTTGCTCGAACGCTCGGTGAAGGCGCTGAATCGTAATCTGGAAAATATGCTGAAGTGTCCGGCGGGAGTTCCCAAAGGGCTCGAAGGCGCGTCAGCGGAAACGCTGGCGATGTCTTTCAGTTCGGCCGAGTTCGCCGAACACATCCAGGCCAAACGCATCCGATGGGAGATGTGGGCGCAGCAGGTAAAACAGTGTGGGAAGGTTTTTATCCATTGTTCCAACACGCTGCCAATGGAGCAACGTCAGCAACTTCTCGATGAGCAAAATCGTATTTTCGGCGGACTGCTAGGAAAGTCGTTGCCGAATGAGATCGCTGATGAATTCGACGTGAGAGTGAAATCTTCAAACGAATTTTTCGACAAATTGCTCGAACTCATTGACCTGATCAAGAACGGTTACCTGGCTGGCTATGAACATATCATTGCGGCCTATTCGGAGTTCTTTTCCGACTTCAATACCGAAATTCTCGCGAAAATGAAGGACTACATCGTCGGCGGGAACGACGGTAAAGAGGTCACACTGATTGCAGGTGAATTGAAAGGTCTGTTGAGGACCCTGCTCACGAAGTACTCTCCCCCAAACCCTGCCGCCATACTTTTTCCAGAACCCGGCAAGGGGGGCGCCAGCAGGGAAGAGGCCGAGAACTGGCGCAAAGCATTGGGGCTGCCCGAAAGTTGTCTCCATCAAAATGCCGATGGCACTTATTGCGTAATCATTGATACGGGGCCGCTGGCGACAATGATAAAAGAGCTGCCAGAAGGAATGGTTGTGTGGGACACCGCCCGATTCCAGGCCTGGCAAACCGGCTTCAACGCCCAGGAAGAGCGCATGAAAAACATGTTGCAGTCCTTCACGCAGAAGTATTCGAACGCCAATTCTTATCACGACAACTTTAATAAGACGTTGTCTTCTCATCTGAATCAATACGCAGATATGTTGAAGGCGATGTTGAATTTTTGATTTTGGCGTTGGGGTTTGTTGTTTTTATAGTGTTTTTGATGCGTGGCAATAGACTTGTCAGTCTATTGTTGCGCTTTTTAAGAGATAAGTTATGTCAGGGGTGAAGAGGGTGGCGTTGGACGTTGAGTTAGAAGCAGCTACAGTGCTGTCTGAGTATTTGTCTGTACGTCATGGGAGAATTGAAAGTAGCTCAAGGCTAGTTGAAGATTTATACCTCGACTCTATCGGGATTGTGGAAGTGGTGATGATGTTTAACGAGAGGTTTAGTGTCGAGCTGCCAGAGTCCGAAATAGTAGAGTGGGAAACAGTGAAGGATATTTATATGTCTATCAAGGGAGTGCTGGAAAATTAAAATTTAATGCTTCTTGCTATGTTGAGTGACTGTTTAATTAGCTTACACCCTTTGGATGTGGATGTAAGCTAAATGTTGGTTCCTTTGCTCGGCGGCGTGAATTAATGTTTGTTTTTAAGTGAGATTAAGGATGTTGGGGTTTTTTACTTTTGATTTGTCCGGGATCACACGAATAGAATCGTTTTCGTTCACAAGTGTATACAACGCGCCGTCGTGTCTTTGTAAGATTAAATCGTTTATTGAACGACCGCTATCTAAGGTCGTAATGATGTCAGATAAATTAAATGAACGGTCCTGATTGAGTGGGTGGTCCGCCACATTAACGCGAACGTGAAGATGCAATGTTGCTGTCACGTCAGCAGGAGGGAAATGGAAGTATAGTTGAACTTTTTCTTTGCTACTGTCTACGTCATAAACTTCGGATAGGTGAGCGAGTACATGCTCTTTTAGACTTTCCAACATAGGGACATCGCTCGCATCCAAGTCAAGAATAGATGCAAGGTACTTTACGTTGGTTTGTGCGGCTATGTCGGACAAGGTGCGGGTGTTGTCATTGCGATTTGCTTTTATGTTTCTGTCATCAATGTTTGAGATGTCATCAATTTTTTCAATTAGAGATAGATTTTGATTTGGATGTATTGCGTATGCCCCTAAGCATATACCATCTCTTCGATCCTTTAGTGTTGACGAAGTTTCGGTCAGTGAGTTTAAGTCAATATAAGGAGCGTTGGGGAAAATTAAGTAGCCATTGGAGTGAGTGTCCATGGGTGGGAGATAGGAAAAGTACTCAGGATGATTTTTGAAGATTTCAAGATCTTTTCCAGGTTTTAAGTCAAGAATATCCCTTAGGAAACTCGTTACGCCAGTTAATTCGTGATAGGTATTCCGTAATGCATCCAAGCTTTTTTCATCTACCATCAATTTTGTGCATTCGGTGACTTGATATTTCGTTGTGGCTCGTCCTTCGTGAAACCTGAACTGTCCATACGCATCACCACTTTTGGGGTCCGATATATACAAACCGGTATCCAGGTTGAAGTTTCCTTCTCGATCTTTATGTGCAAATATTATTGGCTTGTCGTCGGTGCGAGCTTTTTGCAACTCGTCAGGGCGTATGTCAATTCCATATTTGTCAAGTGTTCGACATAGCTCTCGAGAAGAGTTGGATGCGAACGCTATTTTTTTTTCGAAAGAATTGAGTGTTTGCTTTGCTGAGATGGTTTCTATGTCTGATGGCTTGATTTCTGTGAGCCGTCGGGAATTTGTGATGTGCATTGAATTCTCAGAATTGGTTTTTAGGAAAAGTGGTCGTAATTGAAGTGTTGGTTTTTGGAGTGCGGTCGTGAATATGGGGCTTTATAGGAGTTAATATTGATTGAGTTTTTTGGGAGGGGTTGATTTACATATTTGTTAGTTGCATTGGCTGCGCCGCTGTCAAAGACTCATCTGTATCCTCCAGTTTGGTTAAAGGGTTTTGTATGGTGTTTTTGAACGTGGGTTTGCGCTAGCAGAAAACGCTCTTTTGCCGGGTTGATCTTAATGGTGTTAGATATTATTAACGCGGTTTAAGTGTCAATGCTCCCCAATATTTAGGGACTACATACTGTGTCGTAATTTCATACATCAATAGAATTAATAGTCCTACGGAATCCCCCCACTCAACTTCCTATAGTCACGCAGCTTGTCATCTCGAGCCTAACCACCCTCTGGCTCGATTGCGTTTCAGCACCTTTCTATAGAGAAGTCTCAAAGTATGGACAGTGCCACTGATCAATCGCCGGTCAGGTCATACGTTTTTGACCACTGGCAACTGCAAAGCGATGGAACGCTGATGCGAGATGGACAGGGAGTCCACGTTCCCCCAAAAGAATTAAGTGTTTTACGTTTGCTGCTCGGTTCGGCGGGCACGGTGATCAGCAAGGACCATTTGCTCGAAAGTGTCTGGCCCGAAGCCGATGCGGCGGAAGAGTCGTTGACCCGCTGCATTTATGCGTTGCGCAAGCTGCTCAAGGAGAACAAGGATTTCATAGCGACGGTGTACGGTCAGGGATATCGGTTCACCTGTGCGGTTGTCGAACTCGACACGCCGAACCACGCGAGGACCGCGACGCTAACGCTGGCCGTTCTGCCTTTTCGCAATCTCGACGAGAGCGCTGCGCTGGATCTGCAAGATGTGATGATCCGTCAGTTGACTGCGGCGTTCGGCGAGACGTTGCACATCATCCCTTCGGGACTGATGGCGGCTTACAGTCAACCGGTCGATGTTCGGACCCTGGTGGGGCAATTGTCGGCTGACTACTGGCTGAGCGGGCGCTGCTGCGGATCGGGTGAGCGACAACGATGGTCGGTCGAACTGATCCGTGGCCGTGATCACGCGCTGCTGCATGGTCAGACGCTGGACGCCGGAGATGTGGGAGAGGCGCTTGGCGCGTTGACGAGCCTGGTTGCGCAGCGTGCTCCCGGCTTGCGTCCTGTCAGGAACTCCTGCTCTTCGTACCCGGCTGCGGTGGCTTATCTCAATGGTCTGTGCAATTTGCAGCAGCACACGCCGCAAAGCCTGCGCGATGCCCTTGTGCAGTTTCGACATTGTTTGCAGTTGGCCGGTAATTACGCAGCGGCCTGGTGTGGTTTGGCGGATGCCTGGCTGGGGAAGGCCATGCTCGGTTTGTGCGAGCAGGGTCGTGCCGCTGATGAGGCGCACTCTGCGATTTCCAGAGCCTTGTCACTGGACCCCGCCAGCACACAGTCGCTTGTACGTCTCGCCTTGTTGACCAGTCTTCGTGGCTGCGAGGACGCCGCAAAAGTGCTTTTTCGACGTTGTCTACTGGACGCTGAACAGGCCGATGTTCATTTCTTCTACGCCTGGCATCACTGGTTCTGGCGACGCAACGAGCAGGCGGCGCAAAGTCTCGAAAGGTGTTTGCGCCATGACCCCGACTGTGTGCGAGCGAAGATATTCCAGGACCGCATTGCGCTGAACAACTCCGGGGATGTCGTGCTGATGGGGCGACAAACCTTGCAAGGTGCAGAGAAGACGCCTGTGCTTGATCGTTGGCGATGTCTGGCATGAGTTGGTGCGCTTTCAAACCGATACTCATGTTGGCGTGTCTTGGCTCCGGAACCGCTAACGCGTACTGCTGGCATTCGGCAGGCGCGAAACATGCCATTGAACCGGAGTTGCTCCAGGCGATCGCCGATGTGGAGTCAGGGCAGTCGGCGGATGCCATGAACTACAACAAGGACGGGAGTCATGACATCGGGTTGATGCAGATCAACAGTCATCATCTACCCCGTTTAAGCGCTCAGGGCATTACCGAGCAGCGCCTGCTGGATGAACCCTGCCTGTCCGTCGAAGTCGGCGCGTCGGTGCTTGCCGATTTTATCGCCCGTTACGGCTACAACTGGACGGCGGTGGGTGCCTACAACGCCGGCAATTCTCCCCACCGGCAAGCCGCGCGATTGCGCTATGCGCGCAAAGTCTGGCAGCGCTATCAGGTGTTTACCCAGACTCGATAGTGGCAGCGACATGGAAAGACTGGCTGAAGATTCTGATCCTCTGCTGAGCGCAATCGGCAGAATTCGATCAGGAATCCGCCAGTCGGTCTTTCTAACATGCCCGCTCATTTCACAACCCTGGAACTTGAACGGTGACAGTCCCGACGGCCCCCACCCTGCAGCCCTGCGTTTTACGGATACTCAATGGTCCGCTGCAAGGCTGCGAATTCCCCCTCGGCGAGACCAGCACTTTGTTCGTGGTAGGGACTGTGGATTTTCTGGGGGAAGGGGCGCTGACTGCCAGTGTTCCTGCCGATGCGATTTTCGTTCCCCTGGAAGTGGGTGGTTGCAATTTTGAGGTGCTGGCCGATCAAGTCAGCGCCGAAGGCTTGCCACTGCGGCTACTCAACGAGTCAGCTGAAATCCGCCACTGTGCCTTCCAGGCCAGGGTGCAGATTGGCGGCCTGCAAATCGCCTTGCGTCCTGAAGACCAATCCTGGGCACCTGAGCTTCTTGGGCAGACACACAGTGTTTCATCCGACGAAGTCGCCGTTGTGTGGTGGCGTGCTCCTGTGACTCGATGGATCGCAGGCGGTCTGGCGCTGGCTGCGCTGGTCGTCGCGGTTGGCTTCTGGTCGGTGCCGGGAGTGGCACCTGAAACCGATATTCGCAGACTGATCGCCGGTGCCAGCGCCGAGGCCAAGGTGTTGAGCGGTCGTGACAAGGCGATTTATGTGTTCGTCGCTTCCGAACGCGATGCGGGATGGAGCCGACAAGTGCTGATGCGCCACAACTCGCTGAGCGGCAAAGTCCTGGTCGTGGACCAGGAGCGCAGCCGGCTGGAGCGTTTGCTGGTCGACCATGATCCGCAACTGGCCTGGCATTCCCTGGATCTCAAGGATCCTTCAGTACCGCGCCTTTTGCTCAGCACTCAACGCAATCTGCTGACACCCGACAAACAAGCAAAATTGCTCGAAGCACTGCTCGCGGCTGCGCCCTATGCCCATGACATTGCGGTGCAAATGCAGGACGACAATCTGCTGGCGGATCTGGCGCAGGAAGGTTTGCAGCGCCTTTCCCTGACCTTCAGCCGCGTTGAACACGAGGACAGCGTCACGTTTGCCGTTGCAGGCAATCTGCAGGATTCCGAACTGGCCGCTGCTCGCCGCTACATCGACAGCTTTTACCGGCAGTGGGGTGATCGCTACGTCAGCTTCACTGTCGAGCTCAAGGACGATGTGCTTAACGACAAGTCGTTTCAAACCGGCCCGCAGGGCTACATCAAGATGACCTCTTCGTCTTGGCACTTTCCCCCAAATAATAGGTAGGTGACTGATGTCTGGTATTGGTATTCCCATCGACTTCGCTGATGACTTTCTCGGGCGTCAAGCAGCTGGGTTCGAAACCGGGGCGCAAAATCTCAAGATAGCCTTGGATAAGGCCCTTGAGGAACTCAAATTGGATGCATCTGATCCGACAAAGCTGGCGGCCTATCAGACGGCCTTTTCGTCCTACACCGTGTTCCGTAACGCCCAGACCAACACGATCAAGGGCTTCAAGGACATCGACATGGCGATCATCCAGGCTGCTCGCTGAGCCTTTCTTCTTGGCCGGCCATCGGTACGTTCGATGGCCTTTTTTGAGTGTGTCGAATGCCTGTACAAAATATTCTCCAGCCCTTCATTGAACAGACTTCTTTCACTGAGCTGCGTGGCTCGCAAGACGGTCCGGTTGTTTCACTTGAGTCGCGCTTGATCGAAGCGTTTGCCAATTCCGCGGTCAACAGTGAGCAGGACGTTTCAGCGATCAATCAGCTGATGCAACGTCCGGATATCACCAGTCCTGAAGTGTTGACCCGTTTGCAGGAGCAAGTGGGGCAATACAACGTGGACATCAACTTGCTCAACGTGCTGGTGCGCAAAGCGGTGGGCACGGCCGAAACCCTGCTGCGTGCGTCATGAAGGCAGGCGCGTTGCTGATATTTTTGTGCGTGACGTTGATGGGTTGCCGACAACCGAATCTGCTCGAAGGGCTGGACCAGCAACAGGCCAATGAAGTGCTTTCGGTTCTGCAACGCAACAACATCGCGGCGGTGAAAGTCGACGCCGGCAAAACCGGCTATTCGGTAAAAATCGCTCAGGTCGATTTTTCTGCGGCGGTCGATTTGCTCAACCTCTATTCGTTGCCCTCCAGGCCACGTCTGCAAGTGGCCGAGATGTTTCCCGCCGACTCGCTGGTGGCCTCGCCCCGCGCTGAAAAAGCCCGGCTCTATTCGGCACTGGAGCAGCGGATCGAACAGTCGCTGGGTGTGCTCGAAGGTGTGGTTTCAGCGCGGGTTCATGTCAGCTACGACCTGGATGCCGGCGAAGGCGGACGCAAGTCACCGCCCATTCACCTCTCGGCGGTGGCGATCCATGAGCGCGACATCGAACCGCAATTGCTGATCACCGACATCAAGCGTTTTCTCAAGAACAGTTTTGCGGCGGTCGAGTACGAGAACATTTCGGTGGTGCTGTCGAAACGTTCGCCGACACAGCATGTCGCGCCATCCGTGGTCCCAGCGCAGGGTCCTTCGCAGTGGATGTGGTTGTTGGTCGCGGTGAGCGGAGTGTTGTTGGCCGGTGGCGCAGCCTGGGCCTATCGCCAGTCGAGTGCAGGGCAACGCGATGTCGCCCGCTGAATGTTTACAGGGGATTCTCGAAAACCCTCTGAGTTATCTGCACCCGCAGCGCTTGTCCGTACCGGCGGAATTCGATGGGTACGAGGCACGAAGGCTGCTTGAGCAAATGCTGCTTGAGGGACTTGAGCTGCAAGGTCCGTGGCCTGCGACACCGTTGACAGGCGTGGCGAGTCAATGGGTTCGCCATTGGCGACAACTGCCCTATATCGCAAGACTGATGGGCGCTTATCGCTTGATGCCCGATCTGGCACAGGGCGCGACGCTGTTATGCCTGCCACTACCGTTGCGGCGATTCGCCGGTTATCGCGTGGGTGGGAGAAGCGGCCCGCCGATCGAGTGTTCACCTGTTTCCATGGAGCAGGTCGAAGCCGCCGGCCTCAATGCGCTCTGGAGTTGGCACCAGCAAGTGCCGCCGGTGTTACTCGAGCGCCTGACCTTGCAATTCTCCGAACCGGTTGTTCGCCAGCACAGGCAATGGCCGGTCACAGAGCCCGATACAGCTCTTTTCTTTTTGGCGGTGCAGCATGCTCGACTCTATCCGAACCCTGACTGAAATCCCCGAGTCGAGCGATGCACATCTGCCTCGCGAGGACATTGCCGCCGCGCGTCGACGTCACACGTTGCAGCGACAGGCTCAGCGTTGGGCTCGTGATTGCATCGACCAGGCCCGGTGTGACGCCGAAGCGGTTCGTGCCCAGGCCTTTCAGCAAGGCTACGCCGAAGGCATCTTGCGCGCGACCGAACATCTGGCGAACGGCATGTTGGAGTCTCAGGCGCTGGGGCTGCAGTTGCGCAGGGACCTTGTGCAGGCCGCTCACGGTTTGCTGGCCGAGGCCTTGAGTCGTCCCGAATGGCTGGATGAAATGCTTGAGCGTTGGTTGGCGACGCAATCGGTTGATTCGGGTGCGGTGCTGCAAGTGCTGCTCCCGCTGCATTGTCGGTCGCGTGGCAATGACCTGCGCGAGCGATTGCGCAACCTGTGGTCCGGCGAGCTGGTCCTCGACTATCACGCGCAAGAGCGCTATGTGGTCCGGCTCGCGGATCAACTGCTCGAATTCGATATTGAAACCAATCGGCAACGACTGGAGCCACGGCTGCTTGCGTGCGTCGCGAATATGCCGAAGTCGGTTCGCACTCTGAACCAGTCTGCAGTGCAGGCGCTGATGGATCTGTGTTCGACCTTCGGCGTACGCGTTGCCGGTCCCATTCAAACTACCCCGATCAAGGACCGTGATGAAGATTGAACCGGTGACAGGTACTCACCCTTTTGAATCGGGAGAGAGCGCGGTGGTCGAGACGCTGGAGTCGCGCCTGCTGGCCGCCAGCGAGCAAGCGCCTGACAACAAGCGTCCGGACCCGGAGTTCGAGCACTTGTACCAATTACTGTTGGCCATGGAGGGGCAAGGAGAAAAGGCAATTTATGATTTTCTCCGGTCGATGCGCGCTGCGGATGGAACCTCTCCCGCTTATCCAACGGCCCAGGCGCTGATGGCCGTGTCCCTTAAGGTGCTAGTCCGCCTGAAAGAAGAGAAGCTGGAAGACTCGCAGCTCTTCAAGGAAATGCGCGGTGTCAACGGCCTGGCCTTCAGCGTGGATATCTTCGTCAAGAGCTTCATGCGTGATGTGTTTCAGCCGATGGAGGATGAGGCGTGGGAGAAGAGTGAGTGGTGAGCGGAATCAGTGCACTTTCCGTTAGCCACTCAACAGCAGGTGCATCGATGCCGCGTGACGCCTCGGTATCGCTTGATCCTTCAGTGCTGGACTTATCGTCGAAGTTTCAAGTAGCCGAGCTTGGAACGCCACAGCGAATCGCTGCGGTTATGAAGCAAATCGATCGTAAAGTGACGATTCATATCGAGGCAAGTTATCGGGAACTTGGTGAGATAGACCAAGACGTGGTGGGGCGGGTCAACGCATTCATTGATCAAGGGCAATTACCCCGGGAACCTGTCGATTTAAAGTTGTTTGACCGGGTCCGGGAGTTAGATGCCGCAGATCCCGCCAAAACCCGTGAAAGCCGCATGCAAACCATGCTTCAGGCAGGCAAGGAGTGGCTTGAAGCCGCCAAAGGGCCTGGGCTCAATCTGCTCAATGTCGCCGGGCGTACGGGGTTGATTGTTGCCATGACCACCGTGTTGCGGCAGATGGTCAGCTACCACGTCGAACAAGCATTGCGCGAAGGCGATTCAAGTGAGGCATCCCGAGTATGGGCGGTGGTTGCGACGACCATGATCGGGCCGGCATTGACCTTGATGGGGGCGATTCGAAATGAGCGCGACGGGACTGCCAGTCCTGCGTCGCGCCTGGGGCGAGTGTGCATGGCCGGCATTACGATGGGCGCACTCATTGCAGCGCATCTCACTGGCGCCGCCAGTACCTTGCTCCCGACGGCGATTGGCGGCTCTATCTATACGCTGGCCAGAGGACTGGCCAATGCTGTCATTCCTTTGCAAGACAATGCGGAGGCCACAAACGTCAAGGCCGCCGGCGCTACGACTGCGGCCTATGGTGCGGCCCAGTTTTTACTGGCGGAGCTGGGTCAACTCGCACCGCTGAGCGGCCCGGCCAGGGCTGCGACGGGACTCGGTTACAGCCTGGGTGCAGATGCGATCCAGGGTGCGGTGAATGGATTTGCCATGGCCCTGGACGACGTCATCTCGATTCTTTGCAAAAGTTGGCACGTGTTGTCGCCGTCACCGGGGCTGGATTCCGTTTTTTCCGACCCTGAATCTTTGCAACAAAGGGTTTTGCAAGTACGTGCCGGTGTACTGCGACCGAACCGAACCCAATTGGCGGATGCACTTTTCAATATTGGCGCACTACGTCTCTCGGCGGGTCATGCCATTGCATTGGTGGTGGGGGCGGTAGCGGCTTTGCTGAATGATTCCGAGGTCGACGCCGGGTATGAGGGGCACATCCTGAACGGCTGTCTCGCGCTGATGGCAATGATTATTTACTTGCCGCTGGTGTTCGGCATTACCAAACGCACCGACAACCTATACGTGCTACAGGAGACTGCCGGGCCTTGAACCACGGCAAAGAGATCGCCTGCCAACATCAACCCCGGCTATAATCGCCGCCTCATTTCGCCGCCAATCGAGTCAAATCCGCCCATGTACACCCTGGCCCGTCAGCTGTTGTTCAAACTTTCCCCGGAAACTTCCCACGATCTGTCCCTGGACCTGATCGGCGCGGGCGGACGTCTGGGGCTCAACGGCTTGCTGTGCAAGGCGCCGGCAAAAGTGCCGGTGAATGTCATGGGCCTGGACTTTCCGAACCCGGTGGGTCTGGCGGCTGGCCTGGACAAGAATGGCGCGGCCATCGACGGCTTTGCGCAGTTGGGTTTCGGTTTTGTCGAAATCGGCACCATCACTCCGCGTCCGCAGCCGGGCAATCCGAAGCCGCGCCTGTTCCGTCTGCCGGAAGCCGAGGCGATCATCAATCGCATGGGCTTCAACAACCTCGGCGTCGATCACCTGCTGGCTCGCGTCGCAGCGGCCAAGTACAAGGGCGTGCTGGGCATCAACATCGGCAAGAATTTCGATACGCCAGTCGAGCGTGCGGTCGACGATTACCTGATCTGCCTGGACAAGGTCTACGCCCATGCCAGCTACATCACGGTCAACGTCAGCTCGCCGAACACGCCGGGCCTGCGCAGCCTGCAATTCGGCGATTCGCTCAAGCAACTGCTGGCCGACCTGGCCACACGCCGTGCGGAACTGGCGCTGCGTCACGGCAAACACGTGCCGCTGGCGATCAAGATCGCTCCGGACATGACCGACGAAGAAACCGCGCAGGTTGCGCAAGCGTTGATCGAAACCGGCATGGACGCGGTCATCGCCACCAACACCACCCTGAGCCGCGTGGGCGTCGAAGGCATGGAGCATGGTGACGAGGCGGGCGGTCTGTCCGGCGCACCGGTTCGCGACAAGAGCACCAACACCGTGAAAGTGCTGGCGGCGGAGCTGGGCGGTCGCCTGCCGATCATCGCGGCGGGTGGCATCACAGAAGGCAGGCATGCGGCGGAGAAGATCACCGCCGGTGCGAGCCTGGTGCAGATCTATTCCGGCTTCATCTACAAAGGCCCGGCGCTGATCCGTGAGTCGGTAGACGCGATCGCAGCCCTGCGCTGACGTTTCTTTTGTAGGAGCTGCCGAAGGCTGCGATCTTTTGATCTTGTCTTTTACAAAAGCAAAATCAAAAGATCGAAGCCTTCGGCAGCTCCTACAGGGTAATAGTGTTTTTTACCGGCATAAAAAAGGGCTCCTTTAAAGGAGCCCCTGGGCCGGAGCCCGCCGTCCGGATGGGACGTGCGTGGTTAATTCAGTACAAAATCAGATTGTCGTGTCGGAGTGTTGTGCCCTGTGTTTAGCCGACGGCGTGAAGTTCGTTGAGTCTGTGGATTCCCGCAGTGCCGGTCATACCGTCCCAGTTGTCGCCGCGTCCTTCTCGCCAGCCGTTAATCCAGGCTTGACGTACCGACGGTAGAGTAAATGGGCAAAGCTCACGGGATTTGCCACCAACGCCATATTGATATCCGCGCAAAAATGCTCTTTCCAACGGATCACGCTTAAGTCTTCTCATAGGGTGTTGCCCTCACTTGTTGACTGTATTTATCGCGTCGACCTCAATCGAGGTCAGGCAGAAAAACTCTGCCGTTGGGGGCTCGTTGCCGGCGTGACGAGCCAAGGTGTTGGCGTCATTGCGGCGCCAACCTGTATTGAGTTCTAACCAATGCGTCACATCGAGGGAATGATCGTTTTGTCATAAAGAAGTAACTGTTCATATGCTAAGGCCATAAGTAACTGGATGTTCGCTGCGTATTTTTTAGACAAACCCCGGTATGATCGGCCCCGCGTTGGATGATCGGGTTAATCCTTTGCTGAGAATGGCTCCCGTTGCCGGGAAGCACTATTCGACGAAGGGTCGACTTATGTCATTTTGTTGCATCAACTTTTTTATCTGTCCTTGCATCTAAGCTCATTTAACCCGGGCAGCAGGGGTGGAACGGCACACCTTCGTGCCACGCGGGCGCTCTTCGAGAAAAGCGCCTGATTGAAAACCGGGCCGGCAATGCGTTGCCGGTCCACTCAGCCAAAGGCTCTGAAATCCTCATGTCCGATCGTTTCGAACTCTTCCTCACTTGCCCAAAAGGCCTTGAAGGCCTGCTCATCGAGGAAGCCGTCGGGCTTGGCCTTGAGGAAGCACGTGAGCACACTTCTGCCGTGCGCGGCATGGCCACCATGGAAACCGCTTATCGCCTGTGCCTGTGGTCGCGTCTGGCCAACCGGGTGCTGCTGGTGCTCAAGCGTTTCCCGATGAAAGACGCCGAAGACCTCTATCACGGCGTACTCGACATCGAGTGGCAAGACCACATGCTCAACGACGGCACCCTGGCCGTCGAATTCAGCGGTCACGGCTCCGGCATCGACAACACTCACTTCGGTGCCTTGAAGGTCAAGGACGCCATCGTCGACAAACTGCGCACCCCGCAGGGCGACCGTCCGTCGATCGACAAGCTCAACCCGGACCTGCGCATTCACCTGCGTCTGGACCGTGGCGAAGCGATCCTCTCTCTCGATCTGTCCGGCCACAGCCTGCACCAGCGCGGTTATCGCCTGCAGCAAGGTGCGGCGCCGCTGAAGGAAAACCTCGCGGCCGCCATCCTGATCCGCTCCGGCTGGCCGCGCATTGCAGCCGAAGGCGGCGCGCTGGCTGACCCGATGTGCGGTGTCGGTACGTTCCTCGTCGAAGCAGCAATGATCGCCGCCGATATGGCGCCAAACCTGCGTCGCGAGCAGTGGGGCTTCACCGCCTGGCTTGGTCACGTACCGGCGCTGTGGAAAAAGCTTCACGAAGAAGCCTCCGAGCGCGCCGCTGCCGGTCTGGCCAAGCCGCCGCTGTGGATTCGCGGTTACGAAGCCGACCCACGCCTGATTCAACCGGGCCGCAACAACGTCGAGCGTGCCGGCCTGAGCGAGTGGATCAAGATCTACCAGGGCGAAGTCGCGACGTTCGAGCCACGTCCGGACCAGAACCAGAAGGGCCTGGTGATCTGCAACCCTCCGTACGGCGAGCGTCTGGGTGACGAGGCGAGCCTGCTCTATCTCTACCAGAACCTCGGCGAGCGTCTGCGTCAGGCCTGCCTGAACTGGGAAGCGGCGGTGTTCACCGGCGCGCCGGACCTGGGCAAGCGCATGGGCATCCGCAGCCACAAGCAGTATTCGTTCTGGAACGGTGCGTTGCCGTGCAAGCTGTTGCTGATCAAGGTGCTGCCGGATCAATTCGTCACTGGCGAACGTCGCACCCCGGAACAGCGTCAGGCCGAGCGCGAGCAAGCAGCTTACGATGAGGCGCCGAGCGAACCGCAAGAACGCCAGTACAACAAGAACGGCAACCCGATCAAACCGGCTCCAGCACCGGCCCCGGTGATCGAGCAGCCGCGCCTGAGCGAGGGCGGGCAGATGTTTGCCAACCGCCTGCAAAAGAACCTCAAGGCCATGGGCAAGTGGGTCAAGCGTGAAGGCATCGATTGCTACCGCGTCTACGATGCCGACATGCCGGAATACTCCATGGCCATCGACCTGTATCACGATTGGGTCCACGTCCAGGAATACGCCGCGCCGAAATCCATCGATCCGGAAAAAGCCTCGGCGCGTATGTTCGATGCCCTGGCGGCAATCCCGCAGGCGTTGAACATCGACAAGAGCCGCGTGGTGGTCAAGCGCCGCGAGCGTCAGAGCGGCACCAAGCAGTACGAGCGTCAGGCTGCGCAGGGCAAGTTCGTTGAGGTCAATGAAGGCGGGATCAAGCTGCTGGTGAACCTCACCGACTACCTCGACACCGGTCTGTTCCTCGACCACCGGCCAATGCGCATGCGGATTCAGAAAGAGGCGGCCGGCAAGCGCTTCCTCAACCTGTTCTGCTACACCGCCACCGCCAGTGTGCACGCGGCCAAGGGCGGCGCGCGCAGTACCACCAGCGTCGACTTGTCGAAAACTTATCTGGACTGGGCGCGGCGCAACCTGTCGCTGAACGGTTTCTCCGACAAGAACCGTCTGGAGCAGGGCGACGTGATGGCCTGGCTCGAAGCCAGCCGCGACGAGTACGAACTGATCTTCATCGACCCGCCGACCTTCTCCAACTCCAAGCGCATGGAAGGGGTTTTCGACGTGCAGCGTGATCAGGTGCAATTGATCGACCTGGCCATGGCACGCCTGGCACCGGGTGGCGTTTTGTACTTCTCCAACAACTTCCGCAAGTTCGATCTGGAGCCAAATCTCAGCGAGCGTTATGCGGTCGAAGAGATCAGCGCACAGACCATCGATCCGGATTTTGCCCGTAATCCCAAGATCCACCGCGCCTGGAAAATCACGGCTCGTTGACACCTGATGTGATTGGATCCACAGAGCCTTGATTTTTAAGGCGCTGTGGATCTGCTCAGTGCTGGTCAAATTAGTGGCTAATAGCTATAACTCAACTCAGGGCCAAAGGGCTTTCCCGCACCTGGCGTTTTGAGTTGGGTTTTATGTCGTTGCACGCCGTGCGCCCAAAGATCCTGGGTTTTATCAGTGAAGATGTCTCGGCCTGGCTGGTCGCGCTCCTGGTTTTGCTCGTCGGTGGCATTCTCACGGGATTGTTGGCGTGGTCGACGCTTAATCTGTTTCACCATCAATTGCGGCAACGTTTTCAACTGCTGGCCAGTGAGCGTTACAGCCGTATCGAAGAACGTTTCGAAGATCAGGAGCAGCGCCTCGATGGCTTGCGCCGGTTCTTTGCCAATTCCGATTCGGTCTCCCGAGAGGAATTCAACGGTTACACCCAGCCTCTGTTGCACCGAACCCAGGCGTATTCGTTCGCCGAACGGGTGAGTCGCGACGAGCGCGCAGCGTTCGAGCGCCGCGTGCGGGAAGAGGGCTTGAGTGACTTTAGCCTGCGCGAACTCAATGCCGACGGTCAGCTGCAATTGGCCGCAGAACGGGATGAGTACGTGGTGGTGCTGTACAGCCAGACGCAAAGCAAACTCGGCTCTCCGCTGGGCTACGATTTGCTGGCGCAACCGTTGCGGCGCGCGACCCTGGAACGGGCCGACCAGCATGGGCGCATGGCGGTATCGCAACCGATGCACCTGGTCAGTATTGAACCGGCGTATGCGCGGGGCGTACTGCTGGTCGCGCCGGTGATGCTGCGCAATCAACCGGAAACGTCGACGAGCAAACCATTTGGCTACGTCATGGCCGTGATCAGCATGCGACAGTTGTTGGCCGACGGATTGCCGGAGGCGGGCCGGGATTATCTCTCGGTGCGTATCCTCGACCTGTCCATCGATGACCAGCATGAAGTCCTGTTTGAATCACCGAATCCGCCTGCCGTCAGCGAACTGTCCGCGACCCGGCTGTTGCGCCTGGCGGACCACGAGTATCAAGTCGACATCCAGCCCAGTGAAGCTTTCCTGCAGGCCAACCATTCCTCGGTGACCACATTGGTCGTACTCGGTGGTTTGCTCAGTGTGCTGCTCAGTGCCTTGCTCTACGTGCTGGTCAGTCAGCGGCAGCGCGCACTGAAAATGGTTGAGCAACGGACCGAAGAACTGCGCGCCCGCGAACTGGAACTACGCGGCACCCACGGCCAATTACGCGGCGTGCTGAATGCCGCGACCCAAGTGGCGATCATCGCCACGGATCTGCGAGGGGTGATCAGCACCTTCAATGCCGGCGCCGAGCAGATGCTCGGATATACCAACGCCGAGGTTGTGGGGCACATGACCCTGGAGAATCTGCACCTGCCCCGGGAGCTCGCGGCACGCTCGACGGAGTTGAGCGCACGTTTCGGCAAGCCGGTCCCGACCTGTCACGCGATGTTGGTCGAAGGTAGCGTGGGTGGCGGTCATGAGGCGCGGGAGTGGACGCTGGTGCGAGGCGATGGCAGCCATTTGAGCGTGAACATGCTGGCCACACCGGTACTCGACGAGCAAGGCCTGTGGGTCGGGCACCTGGCGGTGTGCATCGACATCACCGAGCGCAAACGCGTGCATGAAGCCTTGGCGGCGCGGGACCTGTTGTTGAAGAAACTCAGCGCCCATGTCCCCGGTGGCATCTATCAATTCAAGATGGAATTCGACGGTCGCTTCAGCGTCATCTATGCCAGCGACGGCATTCGCGAAATCTACGAACTCGAACCCGACGTGCTGCTGCTCAACGCCGAGGCGATCTTCACGCGGATTCATCCCCAGGACACCACGCGCGTTCGCGCTTCGATCCGCGATTCGGCGGATACCCTCGGCCATTGGCGCGAAGAGTACCGCGTGCAGTTGCCGCAACGTGGCCTGCGCTGGGTCCGTGGCGAGGCGACGCCGGAAGAACTGCCGGGCGGTGGTGTGCTGTGGCATGGCTACATTTCGGACATCACCGACATGAAGCGGGTGGAAGAAGAACTGCGTGCGCTGTCGGTCACCGATTCGCTGACCGGCATCCATAACCGCCGCTATTTCCAGGAGCGTCTGACCACCGAGATGGCCCGGGTGGAGCGTGGTGGCGGCGAACTGTCGGTGATCATGCTCGACATCGACCACTTCAAACGCATCAATGACCAACACGGCCATGCCGTCGGCGATCGGGTGTTGCAGGTGGTATGCGAGCGCATTGGCCATCGGTTGCGGCGCACGGATGTGTTCTGTCGGCTGGGCGGTGAGGAATTCATGGTGCTGTGCCCGGACATCGACGGCGAACAGGCTTATGTGCTGGCGCTGGAGTTGTGGCAAGGCTTGCGCAGCTCACCGATCGACGAGGTCGGCGTCGTGACCGCGAGTTTCGGGATTGCCAGTTGGCGAGTCGGCGAGGGCGCGGATGCGCTGCTGCTGAGAGCGGACTCGGGGGTGTATGCGGCGAAGCAGGAGGGACGGGATCGGGTGCAGGGCGAGACGAATTAAAAAGATCGCAGCCTTCGGCAGCTCCTACAGGGCTATGT
>NZ_JBSVXD010000047.1:0-34549 GCF_054070755.1 Pseudomonas sp. SDO5591_S426
GCGATAAACCTGTGGGAGCTGGCTTGCCAGCGATGAGGCCATCAAATTCACCGCAACAACGCAGGGAATAGAACATGCCCGGATTCCACAAGATCCTCATCGCCAACCGCGGTGAAATCGCCTGCCGCATCCAGCGCACCGCCCAGGCGCTGGGCTATCGCACCGTCGCCGTGTTCAGCGACGCCGATGCCGATGCACTGCATGTGCAGATGGCCGACGAAGCCGTGCGTATCGGCGCGGCCCCGGTGCAACAGTCTTACCTGAATATCCCGGCGATCATCGATGCGGCCCGGCGTACCGGCGCGGATGCGATCCATCCGGGCTACGGTTTTCTCTCGGAAAACGCCGGGTTCGCCCTCGCCTGCCAACAGGCCGGCATAACCTTCATCGGCCCCAGCCCGGAAGCCATCGAACTGATGGGCAGCAAACGCCTGTCGAAAATTGCCATGCTCGAAGCGGGCGTGCCGTGCATCAAAGGCTATCAAGGCGCCGAACAGGATGACGCGACCTTGAGCCGCGAAGCCGAACGCATTGGCTACCCATTGATGATCAAGGCCAGCGCCGGCGGTGGCGGGCGCGGCATGCGCCTTGTACACGATGCCAGCCATTTGCTTGAGCAAATCCGCACCGCACGCTCCGAAGCCCTGCACGGTTTTGGCAGTGATGAACTGATCCTCGAACAGGCATTGATCGATCCACGGCATGTCGAGGTTCAGTTGTTCGGCGACCAGCACGGCAACCTGATCTACCTCGGCGAACGCGATTGCTCGATCCAGCGCCGCCACCAAAAAGTCATCGAAGAAGCGCCCTGCCCGGTGATGACTTCCGAGTTGCGCCAGGCCATGGGCGAAGCGGCGCTCAAGGCCGGGCGTGCGGTGAATTATGTGGGTGCGGGCACTGTGGAATTCCTGCTGGATACACACGGGCAGTTTTACTTCCTGGAGATGAACACCCGCTTGCAAGTGGAACACCCGGTCACCGAACTGATCACCGGCCTGGACCTGGTGGCCTGGCAACTGAACATCGCCGAAGGGCAACCGCTGCCGCTGCGTCAGGAGCAGGTGCAGCTCACCGGTCACGCCATGGAAGTGCGCGTGTACGCCGAAGATCCGGCACAGGGTTTTCTACCGCAAACCGGACACATCTCAGCCTGGGAGCCAGCGCTGAAAGGTGGCGTGCGCATCGACCACGGCTTGATCGAAGGTCAGCACGTCAGCCCCTTCTACGACCCGATGCTCGGCAAGATCATCGCTCACGGCGCCACCCGCGAAGAGGCCCGGCGCAAGCTGCTGCGGGCGGTGCAGGACAGCGAGTTGCTGGGGGTGCAAAGCAATCAGCGCCTGCTCGCCAGCCTGCTGCAACATCCACAATTCATCAGCGGCGAATTCAGCACTGGATTCATCGCGCAGCATTTCGCCGATCATACGTGTCTGCACCTTCATGTGCCCAGCGCTGAAGAACTGGCTATTGCTGCCGCCCTGCTCTATCAGGCCTCGGCTAAGGCGCACCGCGGCTCGCTGGCCGGCTGGCGCAACAACGCCAGTGTGCCGTTGAGTTATTGCCTCGGCCTGGAGGAACAGGAGTGGTCGGTGGCGTTGAACGCGGTGCCGGGCGAGGCCTATCGGGTTCAAGCCGTCGGCCGCGAGCTGGAGCTGCGCGTGATCGAGTGCGACGGGCGCAGGGCCACCCTGGAAATCGATGGCATCCGCCAACGACATGCCTATCGATTGGAGGCCGGGCGGCTGTGCCTGTTTACCCGACCGGGCAGCCTGCGACTGGAGGACCGGACCCAGGCTTTGGTCAACATTCAGTCCAGTGTCAGCAGCGGTACCCTCAAGGCGCCGATGGATGGTGCGATTGTCGACGTGCTGGTCAGTGAGGGAAGCACTGTCAGCAAAGGCCAGTTGCTGGTGGTGCTGGAGGCCATGAAAATGGAGCATCCGCTCAAGTCGGGCATCGACGGCGTACTCAAGCGCTTGCAGGTGCAGGTCGGTGATCAGGTAAAGAATCGTCAGATTTTGTTGGAGGTTGAATAAGCCGCTAGGCGGATCCGCCGGGTTTGGCTACGCTCAGACCTATCAGGACGCGGATACCAGGAAACCTGCGATGCCTCATTGGCTGGTCATTGATCTGGAAGCCACCACCGATGAGGGTGGTTGGCCGATAACGGAAATGGAAATCATCGAAATCGGCGCCACCCTGGTGGACCGCAAAGGGCGCGAAGTGGACCACTTCCAACGCTTCGTCCGGCCGTTGCGCAGGCCATTGCTGACTCCGTTTTGCCGGGAGCTGACGCACATCACCCAAGCCAACATCGATAACGCCCAACCCCTTGGCGAAGTCTGGCCGGTATTCGAGCGCTGGATTGGCCAACATCACGGCCGCCTTGAAGGCTGGGCCAGTTGGGGCGATTACGATCGCAAACAGTTGCTCCAGGAATGGCAGCGCCTGCAACTCGACAGCGTCCTCAGTCGGGTCCAGCACATTAATCTCAAACAACGCTTCGCCAAGGCCCGGCGACTGGAGCGCCCGCTGGGGCTCAATGGCGCCCTGCAACTGGCCGGTTTGCAGTTCACCGGCCAGCAACACCGGGCGCTGGAAGATGCGCGCAATACCGCACGGCTGCTACCGCTGGTTCTGCCGCTTTAGACAGGTGACGCCAACAAAGGCCTTGTGCATACTGGCCGGCCCTTTTTAGCCCTTTTCGAGGAATCGCCCATGTTTAAAGTCAACGAGTACTTCGACGGCACCGTCAAGTCGATCGCCTTTGGCACCGCTGAAGGTCCGGCGACCATCGGCGTCATGGCACCGGGCGAATACGAATTCGGCACCGCCCAGCGCGAAATCATGCACGTTGTGTCCGGCGCCCTGACCGTCAAGCTGCCGGACAGCACTGACTGGGAAACCTTCGCCGCCGGCAGCCAGTTCAACGTGCCTGCCAACAGCAAATTCCAGCTGAAAGTGGCCGTCGAGACTGCTTACCTGTGCGAATACCGCGGCTAAAACCCTGGGTTTTCACAGCGCAAAAAAATGCCCGTGTCCTTGGACACGGGCATTTTTCATTGTGCGGGGCAGTTATTCGAGGATTTCTACCGGCATCCCCACTTCCAACCGGCCGTTGCTGTCATTGACCAGGTTCTGGCCGAACATCGCGCCGTCCTCAGTGGAGCGGTGCTTCTGCAAGCTGGCAAAAGGTTCGCGATCGTGGCTACGTTCACCGGTTTGCGGGTCGATCGTCGTCAAAATACAGCGCGAACACGACTTGACCACTCGGAACTCGACATCGCCGATGCGTATGCGTTTCCAGCCATCCTCGGCGTAGGCTTCGCTGCCTTCGATCACCAGGTTGGGTCGAAAGCGCAGCATTTCCATTGGCCGACCGACTTTCTGTGAAATATCCTCGAGTGAAGCCTGGCCGATCAGTAACAACGGGAAGCCATCGGCGAAGGCAACCTGATCATCATCCTTGCCGAAGCCCGACTGTGTGATCCGCGCGCGGTCCAGCGGCACTTGCACCAGACGCGTGGGTTTACCGATGAACTCACTGACCCAGGCGCCCGCCGCATCGCCGGCATCCGGCACACGCAGAGTGTCGCGCCAGATGGTCACGCCGCGCAGTTCGGCGTCGCTGCCGGGTAATGCAATATCGATTGGCGAATGACCTGGCGCGCTGAGCGTCAGGCCGCCCTCGGCATTCCACAACGCCGACAACTGGCTCATCTGCGCCACCGCGCGCTGGGTCAGGAAACGCCCGCTGGCCTCGTCCACCAGCATCCAGCGTCGATCACCGTCCAGCCCCAGCTTGTCGAGACCGACTTGTTGCAGGACCTCGCCCTTGCCGGATTTCAACGGATAACGATAAAGCGCGCTCAGACGCAGCATGACCAGCTCCCTGTGGGCAAAAACGTCACCCTATACGAGCTTGATCGGCGAATCAAAGAGCAAAGACACTTGTAGGAGCGAGCCTGATCGCGAAGAACGTCCGGATAACGTTAAGTCAGACAGCACGCGTTATCGTTGACGTCCATCGCGAGCAGGCTCGCTCCTACAGGGATAGATCAGGCTGGAACCGCATCGAGCATCAGGCGCTGGCGCACCACGTCGACGAGTTTGTCCGGCTGGAATTTGGAGAGGAAGTTGTCGCAGCCGACCTTCTTGACCATCGAATCGTTGAAGCTGCCGGACAGCGACGTGTGCAGCACCACATACAAGCCACGCAGGCGCGGATCGTTGCGGATTTCGGTGGTCAGGCGATAGCCATCCATCTCCGGCATTTCCGCGTCGGTGAAGACCATCAGCAGTTTGTCGGTCATGTTCACGCCCGTGTCGGCCCAGGCCTTGAGCATGTTCAAGGCCTTCAAACCATCGCTGGCGATGTGCATCTTCACGCCCAACTGACCCAGGGTATCGCGCAATTGCGCCAGGGCCACGTTGGAGTCATCCACCAGCAGCACTTCACGGCCACGGGCGCGTTCCAGTACCGGATCGTCGAGTTTGTCGCGGGATACCTTGGCGTTATATGGGACGATCTCGGCCAGGACTTTTTCCACGTCGATGATTTCCACCAACTGATCGTCGACCTTGCTGATGGCGGTCAGGTAGTGCTGGCGACCGGCGCTAGCCGGCGGCGGCAGAATCGCTTCCCAGTTCATGTTGACGATACGGTCGACGCCACCGACCAGGAAGGCCTGCACGGAACGGTTGTACTCGGTGACGATAATCGTACTGTTCGGGCCCGGCACCAGCGGACGCATACCGATGGCCTGGGACAGGTCGATCACCGGCAGGGTCTGGCCACGCAGGTTGACCACGCCGCACACAAACGGATGACGCTGCGGCATCAGGGTCAACTTCGGCAATTGCAGCACTTCCTGCACTTTAAATACGTTGATCGCGAACAATTGCCGTCCAGCGAGACGGAACATGAGAATTTCCAGGCGATTCTCACCCACCAGTTGCGTACGTTGGTCTACCGTATCGAGAATGCCAGCCATCAATGACTCCTGGGCTTGTACTGATGAATTCACTAGATAGAGGGTTATCGGCTGGTTTTGCCAGACCTTGACCCCCTCTAAAATGCCACGCTCAAACATTGATGTCACATTAACATCATGCTTTACTGGCGTTGTGATTTCATCTGCTACAGTCTCTGCGTCGCGACCATAGTTTGCGCAATAGGTTCCGCTGCGTAAGGGATTCCCCTAGTAACAATCAGGCACAACCTGATATTCGCAATATCCAATAGCCATTAATGTGACGCCATTCTCATTGCATGAATGGAGTCAGGCTTTTGTGTGCGATCGCAGGTCAGTGGCCATCCACCCCCTCAACAAGTAGTTCCCCCTCCTGTATCCAGGCTGGCCGGAACGCGATCTCACGACGAAACGGTTACGTCGGGACGCCTGTCGTCCTCGTCGACACACACGACATCCCCTCATTAGTCATGACGTTGTGGAGATAAGCATGCCAAACAATCGTACAGAGTGGGCAAAGCGGGTCCCGGAGTTTCTCGTCGAAGCCGAATTGCTCTTGGCGAAAACCGAGGAATGCCTCAGCCATTTGCAACTGATCAGCAATGACAAGGACGCCATCGACTGCATGCTCAGTACTCTCCTGAGACTGGCCAGCAAGGCGGATGCCCTTGCGCTGGCAGCCGTTTCGGAGTTCTCGCTGCACATTCATGGCCTGCTCAACCACGCGCAGAATCACATGGACCTGCACGACCAGGCCCTGGGTGCGCTGAAAGATTGCCTGACTTTGATCGCCTGGCAACTTGAACTGATCGACCAGAACACCGGCCAGCTGAGCCTGGATGAAAGTGAACAGACCATACTGATCGAAGCCTTTGCCTTCCAGGTCGGCCAAACTCAGTATCAACTCCCGGTTAATTCCAAACCGTTCACACTCGTTCCCTATATGGAGCGGCAGGCTTAATCCACATTCTACGGGTCACGATTGCGCGACATATTGAGCACGCGCATGTCGCAATTGAACTCCGCATATCAATTAACGACAACCGCGAATAAACAACCTATTCCTTTCGGCATTTGATTGCTTGTCTTGACCAGGGTTTTTCCTGGTATTAAAAGACAAGAACCAAGGGAAACCGACATCTCTCCCACGACAAAAACCACACTTTTTCCAATGTGGAAATAACGTCCAGAATGCCTTGCATCCTGACTCCCGGGACATATATCGCATGCGCGACCAACGGTATCTTAAGTGGTATTATGCCGCCCATTAGTTGGCGTCAATTAATGGCAATTTGATTGCCACGGCCACAGTCGTTCAAGTTCCAGACTGAATTTCTTATACAGAAATTGTGCAGTGTTGAAGTCGATGTACAACATTACAAAACAGAGACCCGTCAGCCAGCATGACCGGTCTGCCCGCAGCGAACCTCCATTGGCTCCATCCGCTATGTACGCCAGCCTCAAGTCAATCGCCACGTGGCCACCGTCCCGAGAAAATGCGCGACGGTTCACGCTTTTGTTATGTGCCTGCTCTACGCTCGGCTGCCTGCTGGTCTATAGCCTTTCCACTCAACTGCCACTGGCTCTGCTGGCGATCAATATCGCGGCCTTGAGCTGTGTCTGGGTGCAATATCGGCTGTCGCGCAAGTCAATCAAGTTTCAACCCCAGGAGCTGGCCGATCGCTTGCTCGAAGTCCAGGAAAACGAACGTCACCGCCTCAGCCGGGAACTGCATGACGACATCGGCCAGTTGCTGACCGCTGCCAAACTTCAGAGTGACTGGCTCAAACGCCGAATGCCGGAAGAACTCCAGGGGCAATGCTCGGTACTGTGTGACACCCTGGAGGAAACCCTCGCCAAAGTCCGCGACGTGTCGGCCATCCTCAATCCGCGGCAATTGACCAGCCTCGGACTGGAAGCCAGTCTGCGTGCGCATTTGCTCAAGACGCTGGCCAATACTTCCGTGCATTGGAGCCTGGACTGCCATCAACGCCTGACCGGGATTCCGGAAGAAATGGCCGTTGCGGCGTTTCGCATTACCCAAGAGGCGGTCACCAATATTCTCAGGCATGCCGAAGCGAAGAATCTGCTGGTCTGCCTGCAACGGTTGCCCCAGGGTCTGACATTATCGATTAGTGACGACGGTCAGGGTTTCGCGCCAGCCACGGACCCGGGTCGAGAGGGACAACGGGGAATGGCCGGGATGTCGGAGCGGATCGCTCAACTGGGCGGCACATTGACGGTTACCAGTGAACCGGGCAAAGGTACTCAAATCGAAGCTCTCTTCCCCTGGGCGCCTCGCGCGCTCGAACGGGCCAGTACGAATAAGGTTATGCATTGACTTGTAACTTACTTCTGGTGGATGACCACTCGCTGATCAGGGCTGGCGTGCGCGCCCTGGTGCTGGATATTCCTGGCTACGCGGTCATCGGCGAGGCCAATGACGGCTCGCAGTTGCTCGCCATGGTCGAGCGCCTGTCCCCAGACATAGTGCTGCTGGATATTTCCATGAAGCAGACCGGTGGCCTTGAAGCTCTACAGCAACTCAAACGGGTCCGCCCGCAGAGCAAGGTCCTCATCCTGTCGATGCATACCGACCCGGCACTCATCATGCAGGCGCTCGAATCCGGGGCTCATGGCTATTTGCTCAAGGACACCACCGCCACTGAACTGGAACATGCGCTGGAAGCCTTGCGTAATAACGAACGCTACCTGAGCCCTGCCATTGCCCATACGGTCATCACCCAGGCGCTGACCCGGACCCAGAAAAACCCCGACCCCGCAGACTCGCACAACCTGACGGCCCGCCAGCTGGAAATCCTGCGCTTGATCGTTCGCGGAAAATCCACCCGGGAAATCGCCAACGGCCTGGGCTTGAGCGTCAAGACGGTCGAAACCCATCGCTCGCAGATCATGAAGCGCCTGCAAATCTACGATGTTGCAGGCCTGGTGTTGTTCGCCGTGCGCGAGCAGATCATCAGTCTGGACGACTGACAGTTCCTGTCGCACTCAACAGCGGCGAGCCTTCGGGCAAATGCACCAGCAGTGCCGCCGGCCGCGCCGAGAACCGCAGGTTGTCACCCTCGAGCGGTTCACCATCGAGGTTGATATAGAGGCCCTCGGAAGCCTTGATCTCGACCCATGGCAGTCGAGCCCGCACGAACATGTTGTCGATACCGAAACCATCGGCCAACAGGTTTTTCAGGGTGCCGACCACTTCCTGCGGCGCGGGCAAAATGCTGATATCGAGCAAACCGTCGTCCGCCAGTGCCTGCGGGCATAACACATGGCCGCCACCCGCCTGCCGACCATTACCGATGCCCAGGGCCAGCAGATCTCCACTCCAGTGAAAATCCGGCCCCTGCAACTCGCCATACGCCGCATGCAGTTCGCTGAAGCGTGACAAACCGGTGAACAGATACGCTGCACCGCCAAGCACCTTTTTCAACTCCTCGGAGGTATTGGCCGTGACCTGACTGCCAAAACCGCCCGTGGCCATGTTCAGGAAAACCTGCCCGCCGACCTCCCCCAAATCAATCGGACTCGGCACAACATCCAGAAGATCCAGTGCTTGAGCAGGCTCCAGTGGAACGCCCGCGGCACGTGCGAAATCGTTGGCGGTTCCCAAGGGCATCAGCACCAGGCTGGCTCCCGTGGAATGCGCCGCCATAGCCTCGGCAATATCTCGCAATGTACCGTCACCACCACCGGCGACGATCTGTCTGTAACCTGCCGCCAACGCTTCTTCTACCAGCCGCTGTGCGTCGCCGGCCTCCCAGGTCAGCCGGACAGCCAGTTCCCATCCCTGTGCGCGCTTGCTTTCGACGGCGGCACGGACCTCTTCGTTGAGCGCCTGCTTGCCATGCAGAATCAACAGCGCCTTGCACTCGCTCATGGTTTATCACTCCCGGTATTGAATGGCGTACGGGAGATGTTGACCTCGTCGCACCCGCAAAAAGTCGCAAGAAGTTGAATTATTTCCGGCTGGGCAGCCTTGACTACTACATGGAGCGATTTTTCTTACAAATCGTGAGGAATCGGCTCAATTGACCAATAAGGGGGATTGGTACACTTTGGCACTTGGGTTTTTCAGTGATAAGCAAACACAAGGATGTGCCATGCAAAGCCATGATCTCAGGTTACCGGTGACTCCGGTCGTGCCGCTCGCAGAGAAGCGGACCAATCATCAAGCCGAATTCAGAAACAGCGCAAAAACCAAAGGAGAAGTCGATATGGAACCTCGCGTCATTGAGCTGGAAACACACCTCAAATACATCCGCAGGGACATGGAAGAAGTAAGAACCGACGTCAAATCCATCAAACACAGGCTCGCCTATTCCGCTGGCGGAACGGCCGTCGTGCTCGGGCTTCTAGGCTGGATTGCCAATAGCCGTTTCGACCAGCTCGTAACGCTGCTCCTGGCTCATTGATCCGTCATCTCGCCAAACCCGGTTGGATCAACCGGGCCTGCGTGACAAGCCAGCTAAAAAGGTCAGTCCAGCACTTCACTCAGCGGAATGAAGTAAACGCCGTCACCTGCAACCAGTGTGCGATTTTCCAGCACTTCAACCAGCCCATCGGCCCACGCGGCACTGCGCAACACACCGGAACTCTGGTTTTTGTAGATGATGGCCTGGCCATTTTCCAGTCGACCGCGCAAGTATTCACGTCGATTGCCGGCGATGGGCCAGTCAAATCCTGCCGGCACCTGTACCTTCAGCGGCTCCACCTGTTTGACGCCCTGACGACGCAAAATATAAGGCCTGGCCAACAGGGCGAAGGTCACTAGAGTCGATGCCGGATTACCGGGTAAGCCAATCACCGGTACCCCACGAAAATGTCCAAATGTCAGGGGCTTGCCGGGTTTGATGGCGAGCTTCCACAAACTCAGCTCCCCTTCCTCCCGCAAGGCAATACCGAGAAAGTCAGCCTCGCCCACCGATACACCACCGGTAGAGAGAATCAGATCGACATTCTGCAAGTCACCCAGTCGTGCTCGCGTGGTTTCCAGATTATCCGGAAGAATCCCGGCGTCGATCACTTCACAACCCAACCGCTGCAACCAACTGCAGAGCAAAACGCGGTTGCTGTTATAGATCTGTCCTGGCCCAAGCGGCTGACCTGGCTCAATCAACTCATCCCCGGTGGACAGAACCGCAACGCGCACCTTGCGAATCACCTCCAGTTCGGCACACCCAAGCGAGGCAGCCAGACCTTGTTCAATCGGCCCCAAACGGGTTCCGGCCGGCAAGATCAGTTCACCGACCGTGGTTTCCTGGCCTTGTGGACGAATGTTCTGCCCAAGGCTCAAGGGCTCGGTGAAACGTACGCGTTCATCCGCCTGCACTTCGGCGTTTTCCTGCATCTCGACACAATCGGCCCCGGCGGGAACAGGCGCACCCGTGAAGATTCGAGCACACGTACCCGGCTTCAAAGGTTCAGGTGCCTGCCCGGCAAAGATCTTCTGGCTGACGACCAATGGCTCTGCGGTCCAGTCAGCCATGCGCAAGGCATAACCGTCCATGGCGCTGTTCGGCCAGGGTGGCAAATCGAGGGTCGACACCAGATCATCGGCCAGGACACGCCCCTCGACGCGCGCCAGCGGCAGGCGCTCACGTTCGACAATCCTTGAGCTATCAGCCATTTCCAGCAAACGTGCCAGCGCCACCTCGACCGGCATCAGGCTCCCGGACTTGCCTGGCTTACCCGCGGGATTCACAGGGAGCCGCCTGTTTCAGATGAGTCACGAAATTGCAGGGGCGATGCCGCGAATCCAATTGCTCGCCAAGAATGCCGTCCCACCCGGTGCGTACGGCATTGGTCGAGCCCGGCAAACAGCAAACCAGCGTGCCGTTGGCCAAACCTGCCAAGGCGCGCGATTGCACGGTCGAGGTGCCAATGTCCGCTACCGAGATCTGCCGGAACAGCTCACCAAAACCATCGACTTGCTTGTCGAGCAGACAACTCACGGCTTCCGGCGTGCTATCGCGTCCGGTGAAACCGGTGCCGCCAGTGATCAGCACCACCTGTACGACATCGTCGGCAATCCAGTTGGCGACTTGCGCGCGAATTTTGTAGAGGTCATCTTTAAGCAACACCCGGGAAGCCAGGTTATGGCCGGCAGCCGTCAAGCGGTCAACGAAGACCTGGCCGGAGGTATCGGTTTCCAGGGTACGGGTGTCGCTGACCGTCAGCACTGCAATGTTGAGCGGCGCGAAAGGTACATCAGCCTTGGCTTTCATAGGCTCGTCCAGTTGTAGGAGAAACAGCCCGGTGTTATATCACAGCGCCCCCATTTTTCGCCGCCCCCACGGAGACGAGCCATGAATCCGAGTTCACATTTACCACCCTGCTCCATTCTCCTCCTGGCGGGCGGACGCGGCCAACGCATGGGCGGTCAGGACAAAGGGTTGGTGGAATGGCACGGCGAGCCGCTGATTGCACATCTGCATCGCAAGGCTCGCCCGCTGAGCGATGACCTGATTATCTCCTGCAACCGCAACCTGGAAAAATACGCGCCCTACGCCGATCAATTGGTTCATGACGACGAAGGCGACTTTCCGGGGCCATTGGCAGGCATTCGTGCAGGCCTGAAAGCGGCTCGCCATACCCACTTGCTGGTCTTGCCCTGCGACGTGCCGCGCATCGATGAAGCACTGCTCACCAGCATGCTCGAAACCGCCAACCAGCATCCCGACAAACCGTTGATGTTGCGCCATGACGAACATTGGGAGCCCTTGTTGTGCGTGATTCCCGTGGCACTTCGCGACGACTTCGAAAGCGCATGGAGCGACGGTGAACGCAGTCCGGGCCGACTCATGCGCAAGCTGGGTGCAACTGCGCTACAGTGCCCTGACAACGATCCGCGCCTGGCCAACCTGAACACGCCGGAACTGTTAAGCGAACACAACACTGTGTCAGACTGAAGGCACCCGAGGAACTTGCACGTGCTGCACACGTCTGAAGTTCAGTAACCAAAGAATTCATTTTCGGAGACACACCCATGACTCAACGGACCCTGGCCACTTTCATGCTCGCACTGGGCCTCGCTACCCTCGCCGGTTGCGCATCGCCTACAGTGATCACCTTGAATGACGGTCGCGAAATCCAGGCCGTCGACACGCCAAACTATGACAAGGATTCGGGCTTCTACGAATTCGAACAACTGGATGGCAAACAAACCCGCATCAACAAGGATCAGGTTCGTACCGTTAAAGAGTTGTAATCTTCGCGGCGACACCGGATACAAAAATGCCCCGACTTGTCGGGGCATTTGCTTTTCTGACACCGCAGCTTACGGGTTAGGTTCTTTCGCAAGCTTGTCCACCCGGGTCAATGCCTGGGTGGCTTCGGTGATGCATTTTTTGTCGTCGTTCGCTGCGTTGGCCGCTTCCGCGCTGGCCTGCATCCGTTTGACTTCCATGGTGGTGTTTTCGGACGTGGCCGGCAGGGTAGTAACCTTGTCCCTTAGCTCCTGGAGCTTGATCGTACAAAGGTCATGGTCTGCAGCAAACACGGGATTGGCCAACATTGCAGCGCAAATGAACATTCCAGCGAAAACGGTACGTTTCATGGGTATCTCCTTGCTTGGAAGGACTCGGAGCCGCCGAATGATCTGGCTGGCCTGCCGAGGACTTTGAACGCCACGTTCGTGGGGCCTGTTCAAATGACTACTAACCTGACCACAAATTCGATTTTTTCTAACAATGCGCTCGCGCAGACAACCACGCTCTTGATCACCACTGTAGGCTGATCGTGCTCTCGAACTCTCTTTCCTGCCCCGTGACGGGGTCCACGAACTTTAGCCCTTGCGCCAGCAACTTCAATGGATTGGCGTAATCATCTTCCACATCCTTGAGCACCCGAGGATAAAACGGGTCGTTGCAAATGCTCGCGCCCAACGCTGTCATGTGCACCCGCAACTGATGTTTCTTGCCCGTCACCGGGTAAAGGCCATAACGCCAGAGATCGCCGTTCCTCTCCCTGACCTCGACAGCCGTTTCGGTGTTGCTGGCGCCCGGCCCTTCCTGCATACGGAAGAAAGGTTCACCGTCAATGAGTCGACTTTTATGAACTAATGGAAACGAGAGCTCCGGCAATGCTCGTGCAATGGCCTCGTAGCGTTTTTCGATCTGCCGTGTAGGAAACAACGACTGGTACGCCGAACGGCTTTGAGGATTGGCGGAAAACAGCACCAGCCCCGCAGTATGCCGATCAATGCGGTGCAAGGGCACCAGATGCGGATTATCCAGGCGACGGATCAGCCGCCTCAGCAGGGTCTGTTCAACGTACTCACCCGCCGGCGTCACCGGCAGAAAATGCGGTTTGTCCGCCACCACCAGATGCTCGTCCGCGTACAGGATCGACTCCACCACCGGGATCGGCTTTTCGTCCGGCACTTCCCGAAAGTAGTGAATGCGCAGCCCTTCCTTGTAAGGCAGATCGAGGGCGATTGGCGCCCCTTGCCCATCAAGCACGCGGCCACGCGCGATTCTGTCCAGCCATTGTTCACGGCCAATGGCGCTGAAGTGCTCGCACAGGCAATCGAGTACGGTCTGCCACGAACCAGGCGGCAAGTAGAGTGTGCTGGCCTGGCTATGTGCGGCAGAAAAAGGTGAAGTGGACATACGAAAGCTCTAACCCTCAATGCAGAGCGGCATTATCCAACAGCGAGGGGAACGAACCTAGCGGAGAATCCTCAGGCTGGTATCTGTTTGCGCGCCGCCGCCTCGGTGTACTCCTTGAGCCAGCGCAGCACATCGACCGCCTCCCAGCGCCCCGGGTCATACAACGCGTACAACAACCCCTGGTAGCCCACGACATCCAGTTGCCGGTGATAGCCTGCACGCTGAAACAAAGCTTCGATTTCAGCGAAACAGGTATTGAAATGCAGTTTGTTGAAAGGCGTTTTGCCTTCGGTAACCAGACCGTCCAGACGCAACTCGAGGACAGCCTCGCGTACCACGTCAACCGACATTCGGTTCACGCTGCTCTTCAATTGTTCGACGTTGACCACGATTCATCCCTCTCACGCCCGGACTTGCCTGCCCATCCTCTGAAAACCGGATGACAGCGCAGCAATCCGAATAACTGTATACGCATACAGTATCCGAATCACTACGGATAAGCCAAGGGGATCAACCGTAAAGTTCGACAAACGGGAATGCCGTCATCGCAAAAGACTAACTTAGGAACGCCACCACTTCATCGGCGCCGAACGGCCAGCCCAGCTCAGCGCCGGTATCAACCCGTCGCAGCACCGGAATGCGCAGGCTGTAAGCCTCGAACCAGGTTTCGTCATCAGCGATGTCCACCAACTCCACCAGCAGACCCCGCTCGACAAACTCCATCAGCATGGCTTCGGCCACTTCACAGAGGTGGCACCCAAGGGTGCCGAACAGCTGACATTCAGGAAGCATGAGCGCTCAACCGAAAAATTTGAGTGACTATTCTAGGCCCACCCTAAAAAACCGTCGAGCCATTGAATCCTCTGACATGGAACCCATACCGACAAGGGAATGCCGAAAAACCCTGACGCACATCAGTCGCCTTCGAGACGATTTTGACCATGCTTGCGCGCTGTTTACCTCTACGCTGGAAAGGCCGAATCCATTCGCGGAGTCTTTGTGTTCGCCAACCTGTTGATCATTCTCGCCTCCTCCCTGGTGGTCATCGCACTGTTCCAGCGCCTGCGGCTGCCACCGGTATTGGGCTACCTATGCGTGGGGCTGATGGTCGGGCCGACGGCCTTCAATTGGGTCAATGAAAGCGAAGAGCTACCGGACCTTGCCGAGTTGGGAGTGGTATTCCTGCTGTTCTCTCTGGGATTGGAGTTTTCCCTGTCAAAAATGCTCGCGCTGCGCCAGGTGGTATTTGGCCTTGGCAGCTTGCAGGTGCTGAGCTGTGCGATCCTGCTGGGCGGCTTGCTGATATTGCTCGGAATGCCCATCGTGCCTGCGTTGCTGCTCGGCGCCGGGCTGTCGCTGTCGTCCACCGCAATTGTCAGCAAGGAACTGGGTAGTCTCGGTGAGATATTCAGCACTCATGGTCAGAATGCGATCGCCGTACTGCTGTTCCAGGACGTTGTAGCGGTACTGTTATTGACTCTGGTGCCGGTGTTTGCCGGCAACAGCGATCAGGTTTGGTATTGGGCACTGCCACTGACGCTGGGTAAAACAGCGGCCCTGTTTTTTGGTCTGCTCCTGGCCAGTCGCTGGCTTCTGCCGAGACTGTTTCATGAAGTGGCGGCTGCGCGCTCGGCCGAACTGTTCGTGTTGCTGGCATTGGTCATCGTACTGATGACGGCGTCCCTGACGCATATGCTCGGCCTTTCCCCGGCCTTGGGTGCTTTCCTGGCCGGCATGTTGTTGGGAGAAAGTCACTATCGGCATCAGATCGAGGCCGATTTACGCCCCTTTCGCGACATCCTGCTCGGGGTGTTTTTTGTCAGCATCGGCATGTTGATCGACCTGCGGCTGTTTACCAACCACGGCTTGCTGATTTTCGCGCTGACTTTGGGATTGCTGCTGATCAAGGGCAGCGTGGTCGCGCTTCTGGTCAAACGAAGCGGCAGCGACAGCGAAACGGCGTGGCGCAGCGGCCTGGCACTGGCTCAGGGTGGCGAGTTCTGTTTCGCATTGATGGCGCAGATGCAGCAAAACAGCCTGCTGCCCGCCGACCTTGGCGGCCTGCTGCTCGCAGCGACCTTCTGCTCGATGCTGGCCACGCCGTTACTGCTGCGCGCCGCGCCGCACATCGCAATGCGCTTGCATCACAATCCCAACGAAGAAGCGAAGCTCGAGGAAATCAGTGCCCTCAACGCCGGCCTGCGCAACCATGTGGTGATTTGCGGCTACGGTCGCGTCGGCCAGTCCATCGGCCGTTTCCTCAGTCATGAACATCAACTTTACATCGCCCTCGATAACGATCCGGTGCGGGTTCAGGAAGCGGCCGTCAGCGAAACCTGCGTGCATTACGGCGACTCACGCCGCGGCGAACTGTTGGCCGCCGTAGGGCTGGAACGTGCAAGGCTGCTGGTGATCGCCGTCGACAAGACCGACATCGCGCTGCTGATCCTCAAGGAAGCACGCCGACTCAACGCGAGCGTGCCGATTCTGGTGCGTACCCGCGATGACAGTCAGCTGGCCGAACTGAAGGCTGCCGGCGCCAGCGAAGTGGTGCCGGAATTGCTGGAATCCAGTTTGATGCTGGCCTCCCATGCGCTGATCCTGCTGGGTATGCCCCATCAGCAAGTGCAGGACCGGGTCGACCTCGTCCGGCATGATCGCTACCGCTTGCTCCACGATTTCTATCCCGGCGCTGAAGACGATGAAACCTGACTCAATCCTGGCTGACAGCACCGATCTTGTGCACCGACAAATCCGCGCCGTAATACTCTTCTTCCTGGCTAAGACGCAGACCATGGAACGCCTTGATCGCGCCATACACCGCGAAGCCTCCGGCCAAAGCAACGACCACACCCAGTGCCGTGCCGATCAACTGGCTGATCAGACTCACGCCACCCAGCCCGCCCAATGCGCTCTGGCCAAAGATGCCGCAGGCAATCCCGCCCCACACACCACACAAGCCATGCAACGGCCACACGCCCAGCACATCATCGATATGCCATTTGCCTTGCGCGGCGGTAAAGCACCAGACAAACAATGCCCCGGCGATGGCACCGGTCACCAACGCCCCCACCGGATGCATCAGATCGGAACCAGCGCAGATGGCGACAAGACCGGCCAGCGGTCCGTTGTGCAGAAACCCGGGGTCATTGCGCCCGACAATCAGGGCGGCCATGGTACCGCCGACCATGGCCATCAGCGAGTTCACCGCCACCAGCCCGCTGACGCCTTGCAGGGTTTGCGCGCTCATCACGTTGAAACCGAACCAGCCGACGATCAGGATCCACGATCCCAACGCCAGAAACGGAATGCTCGACGGCGCGAAGGCCACCAGGCGTCCTTCGCGGTATCGACCATTGCGCGGTCCCAGCAGCAGCACCGCTGCGAGCGCCAGCCAGCCGCCCATGGCGTGGACCACCACGGACCCGGCAAAATCATGGAAGCTGGCACCACAGCTTTTCAGCAACCAGGCTTGCAAACCGAAGTTGCCGTTCCAGATCATGCCTTCGAAGAACGGATAGATGAACGCCACGATCAGTGCTGTCGCGCACAGTTGCGGCACGAATCGCGCACGCTCGGCGATGCCTCCGGAAATGATCGCCGGGATCGCCGCCGCAAAGGTCAGCAGGAAGAAAAACTTCACCAGCCCGTAACCGTGATCGGCGTTGATCACCGCCGCCGGTTGCATGAAGGTCACCCCGTAGGAAATCCAATAGCCTATAAAGAAGTAAGCCAGCGTCGAAACGGCAAAGTCGCTGAGGATCTTCGACAGCGCGTTGACCTGGTTTTTTTGCCGGACCGTACCCACTTCAAGAAAGGCGAAACCGGCGTGCATGGCCAGTACCATGACCGCACCGATCAGAATGAACAACGTGTTGGAACTATGGACCAGGCTGTCCACAGCGCTTTGCAGATTTTCCATGGATTAGGCAGACCTTAAGGCGGTAAAAAAGCACCAAAGCAGTTCGCGCGGGCAATCCATGCACCAAGTTGTGACGCAACGAATCCGTTCCGTCACTCCCGATGAACCGCTTTGGCGCACAGGGTTCGTCAAGGCCAATCACGACCGAGACATTGGCTCGTGTTTTGATTGTTTGAGTTATGGTTTCAAGCAAATCATGCCCAGCAACAGCGCATGGCGCAGGCTGACGCACCACGACACAGCAAATGTTGTACCAGTCATTTGTACTGAACCTTCGCACAAGGCTCATACTCGAACGTTTCAGACGCCACTTATGGAGATCACCAATGGCCAGCACCAAGGCAAAGACTGCTCAAGAAATCCTGATGACCGACTTTCAGACCCTGGTCAGCGACACCGAACGGTTGCTGGAGCACACCGCGTCTCTTGCCGGTGATCAAGCCGATGACTTGCGCGACCAGATCCACGACAGTCTGTTGCGTGCACGGGAAACCTTGAAGCTGACCGAAGACTCCCTGCGCGAACGCGGCAAGGCCGCCGTCACGGCCACCGAAGACTATGTTCAGGCCAACCCATGGCAAGCGGTCGGGATCGCGGCCGGCGTGGGCTTTCTGATTGGCCTGCTGGCGACTCGGCGCTGATATGGCTCTCGGTGAATCAGGCCCTGACGAGATGGGCCAAAGCTCCTCACCGCGACGCCTGGGTGCCGCATTTCTTGGACTACTGCACAGCCATGTCGAACTGTTCGGCATTGAACTGCAGGAGCAAAAGGCCCGTACCGTAAGCCTGCTGCTGTTTGCAGGGCTGGCACTGGTGTTTGCCTTGCTGTTGCTGGTGGGCTTGTCGACGCTGGTGATGATCGTGTTCTGGGACACCTATCGCCTCGCGGCCATCATCGGCCTTTGCGTGTTCTATACCCTCGCGGCAATCTTCTGCGGCGTGCGCTTGAGAGCGGCGATTTTCGATGAATCCTCGCCCTTCCACGGCACCCTGGAAGAACTGGCCAACGACCGGGAGCGCTTGCTGCCATGAACCTGCCTGAATTGCCTCGAAACAGTTCGCGCACGGAAATGCGCAAAGCGCTGATCCGCTTGCGCATGGAAATGCATCGCCAGGAAATCCGCCACGAATCCACGCAACTGCTGCAACCGCTGCGGCGTGTTCGCGGGATGACGCAAAATCTGCAGGACGGATTCGGCATCAAGCACGCCCCGCTGTGGGGCGTTGCTGCTGTCACTTTGCTCGGTTTTTTGACTGGCAAAGGTGCGAAAAGCGGCGGTGGAATTACCAGCCTCACCCGACTGGTCCGACTGGGCACCACGTTGGGGCCTCTGATCAAGCTGGTGCTGCAAGGCTCTTCGCGCAAGCACTAAGCTGTCACTTTCTGGCTGCATTCTTGCAAAGACCACGGGATGAACCTCTCTATCGAGGGGTTCGACCCTGCGTGCCTACCCGGCGACCAGGCTCTTTCCAAAAACAAGATCAACCAAGGAGGCCTTGTGATAGACGGGCAACCGCTCGCCTGCTTTCAGCCGTTCATCGATACCGCTACCGGCCGGATCGCGGGTGTCGAAGCGCTGGGGCGTCTGCGTCAGGCCGATGGTCAGTTGGCTTCCGTGGGACCACTGTTCGCTGACCCCAGAACCAACGCCATCGCCTTGCGTCGCCTTGATCGCCAGTTGCGCGATAACGCCTTGAGCCGGTTGCATGAAGCACCCTCTGAATGGTTTCTAAGCCTGAACATTTCCCCGCGCTGGATTAGCCGCTTGCGCCCCGACCAGCCGCTGCCAAGTCTCAAGCAACTGAGCAAATACGATGTCGACCCGCAGCGAATCGTTTTCGAGATCACCGAACTGGGAGGCGATATCCACCGCTTGGCCCAAGTGGTGGCACGTTACCGGTCAGCCGGCGCCCGCATCGCCATCGATGACTTCGGTGCCGGTTATTCCCAGCTCGATCGCGTGCTGGCGTTGCAACCGGACATTCTCAAACTCGACATGCGTCTGTTCCAGGCGGCGGCACTGGGCGGGCCGAGCAGCGACGTGGTCAAGGCCCTGGCGCAAATGGCCGAGAAAACCGGTTGCTGGATCATCGCCGAAGGCGTGGAAACCGACGCTCAGCTCAATTTTGCGCTGGAATGCGGCTCACGTTACGTGCAGGGTTTTCTGTTCGCCGGAGCACAAGAAGACTTCTTTACCACCGACGCCTTTGTCGAGCGTTTTGCACAACTGCGTCAGCGCTACGTTCAGCAGAAACTCGCCGAACGCGGTCGTTTGATGATCATGCGCCAGCAACTCAGCGAACTAATGGCGATCCTGCAAGCATGGGCTCAGGCGCGCGCGCCGCTCAGCGCCTTACCGCAACTGGACGCCTTTCCCTGGCTGCTGCGCTTCTATCAATGCGACCGTCACGGCACCCAACTGACGCCGAACCTGGAATGGCGCAACAATGGCTGGGTCGCCGACAATCGCTACCTGGGTCATAACTGGTCCTGGCGTCCGTACTTTTATCAGCTGCTGGCCGAAGGCTGGGATGAGCGGCGACTGACCCTGTCCAACACCTATCGCGACGCCACCAGCAACCAGTATTGCCTCACCGCCGGGCAATTTTTCGACAATGGCGAGCGCCTGCTGCTCATCGATATTGATGCTGTCGGGCTGTAGTTGCACTTGCAGGTCGTGATGCGAACCGGGAAGCTGGGGCAATCAGTCACCTGACGGAGAGACCAGCCTTGGATTGGCAAACCCTGCTTACCCGCGAACGCCTCGGAAAGCCCCTGCACAGCCCGCAAGAACTCGGCCGCAGTCCTTTTCACAAAGACCATGACCGGATCATCTTCTCGGGGGCGTTTCGCCGTCTCGGGCGCAAGACCCAGGTTCATCCGGTCTCCAGCAACGACCATATCCACACACGCCTGACCCACTCGCTGGAAGTCAGTTGCGTCGGCCGTTCGCTGGGGATGCGCGTTGGCGAAACCATCCGCAGTGCACTGCCTGACTGGTGCGAACCCAGTGATTTGGGGATGGTGGTGCAATCGGCCTGCCTGGCCCACGACATCGGCAACCCACCGTTCGGCCATTCCGGCGAGGACGCGATTCGTCACTGGTTCCAGCAAGCGGCCGGTCGTGGCTGGCTGGACGCAATGACTGAAGCCGAGCGCAATGACTTCCTCAATTTCGAAGGCAATGCCCAGGGCTTTCGGGTTCTGACTCAGCTGGAATACCACCAGTTCGACGGTGGCACACGACTGACCTACGCCACGCTCGGCACCTATCTGAAATACCCGTGGACGGCCCAGCATGCCGACTCGCTGGGCTACAAGAAACACAAGTTCGGCTGCTACCAGAGCGAGCTGCCACTGCTGGAGCAGATCGCTCAGAAACTCGGCTTGCCGCAACTCGAAGAACAGCGCTGGGCACGTCATCCACTGGTGTACCTGATGGAGGCCGCCGATGACATTTGTTACGCCCTGATCGACCTCGAGGACGGCCTGGAAATGTCGTTGCTGGAATACGCCGAGGTCGAGTCGTTGTTGCTGGATCTGGTGGGCGACGATCTGCCGGAAACCTACCGTCAGCTCGGCCCCGGGGATTCGCGCCGACGCAAACTGGCCATCCTGCGCGGCAAGGCTATCGAACACCTGACCAATGCCGCGGCCCGCGCCTTTGTCGAGCAGCAGGATACGTTGCTGGCCGGTACGCTGCCCGGCGACCTGGTGGAGCACATGCACGGCCCCGCCAAACGTTGCGTCCTGAATGCCAAAGACATGGCACGCAAAAAAATCTTTCAGGACAAGCGCAAGACCCTGCACGAAATCGGTGCCTATACCACGCTGGAAATCCTGCTTAATGCCTTCTGTGGCGCAGCGCTGGAGCAACACAACGGTCGAACGCCATCATTCAAGAGTCGAAGGGTCCTCGACCTGTTGGGTAACAATGCACCCGATCCTAACGGCTCGTTACACACTTCTTTTCTACGAATGATCGACTTCATCGCCGGCATGACCGACAGCTACGCCAGCGACATGGCGCTGGAAATGACCGGTCGCTCCAGTCATTGACGAAATCTGGTTATCGGCCATTACAGCCTCTGCGATGGCCGATCAACCACCAAGACTGCAAGCGCGTTCAACACTCGCTGAATTCCCCTACAACACTTGTCGAGGGAACTGATCGAATTCCCGTTATTCTCGCGAAACAATCATGCCTTCCCTCTGTTCGACAGAAGAAGCGTGAGCACCTTATGTTCAAAGACAACTTGCGTATTTTGCTGGTGGAAGACCATCCATTTCAGCTCAGGGCCACTCAATACCTGCTCGAAAGTTACGGCTTTACACAATTGACCACCACTGACAGTGCCGAAGGCGCATTGCAAAAGATGTTCATGGCTGCGCAGCCGTTCGATATTCTTTTGTGCGACCAATGTTTACCCGACCTTTGCGGGCTTGATCTGGTCAAGTTCGCCACTCATCGAGGGATGATCAAACAGGCAATACTGCTAAGTAGCCTGACGCCCGCCGAACTGGACAGCCTTAAAAATCTGGCGAATGCGCATGACTTGCCATTACTGGGTTATTTGATCAAGCCATTACAACAATCCGAATTCAGAAAACTATTAACTTTGATTTCATAGTAAGAAAAACCGGGAAAAGCCAATGTAATGATCAAAAACGGCACATTCAAGATCAAAACCGAGGATCAGCAACCTTCATTCAGCTTCGCAAAAATCTAGTTAACACGTAAGCCCATTCTTTTTCGCTTGTAGGACTATTCCTATATTGCTGCTACAGGTACATCAGTTCATACGTGACATCAACTATCTGAGCTAAGGTGCGCGCTTTATTTCAGCTCGCATGGGATTTGATTATGAACTCCGTTTTTATTGTCGACGATCACCCTGTCATCCGACTTGCCGTTCGAATGCTGCTTGAACATGAGGGTTATAAAGTCGTCGGTGAAACCGACAACGGGGTCGACGCCATGCAAATGGTCCGCGAATGCATGCCCGACCTGGTCATTCTCGACATCAGCATTCCCAAGCTGGATGGCTTGGAAGTGCTGGCCCGCTTCAACGCAATGAGTACTCCACTGAAAACATTGGTATTGACTGCACAGTGCCCGACACTTTTCGGTATTCGCTGTATGCAGTCCGGTGCTTCGGGATATGTGTGCAAACAGGAGGATCTCAGCGAACTGGTCAGTGCGATTAAAGCGGTATTGTCAGGTTACAACTATTTTCCAAGCGAGGCATTGAATCCGGTTCGCGGTGATGAAGCGCGTTGCGCCGAACTGGAACTGTTCAAATCAGTCAACGACCGGGAACTGATGGTATTGCAACTTTTTGCACAAGGTCGAACTAACAAGGAAATTGCCAAGGGCATGTTCTTGAGCAACAAAACCGTCAGCACTTACAAAAAACGCCTCATGCAAAAACTCAAGGCCAAATCACTGGTTGAACTCATAGAGATGGCAAAACGTAATGCGCTAGTGTGAGAGTCAGGATGCCCAGCCGTTTGAAGAAATGCCTGATACTGATGACCGCGGGCCTATGCCTGAGTACCACATTGTTCGCGGGACAAAGTAGTGGAAACTATGCCCTGCTGAGTCGCTCGACAGTCGGGCATCTGGAAGTCCAGCTGGACCCATCACAAACACAATGGCTGAAAAGCAAACATGAATTGATCCTCGGCACTTCAGCGCCGGATTATCCGCCCTTCGACCTGACCCTCAGCGGCCACGATTATGAAGGATTCACCGCCGACTACGCCGGTATCCTCGGCAAGGCGACCGGCCTGCCCATCACGATCCAGCGCTTTGCGTCCCGGGGCGCGGCCATTGAAGCGCTCGAAAATGGCGAAGTGGATTTGCTCGGTACCGCTAACGGGTTCGAGGCACGTAGCGCCAACATCGTACTGTCCAAGCCCTACGCCGTGGATCAACCGGTACTGGTAACGCGTGAAGGTGAAACCCGCTCCCTGACCGATGGCCTCGCCGGCATGCGCCTGAGCATGGTGTATCACTACTTGCCGCTGGATGAGGTCAAGGCACTGTATCCAAAGGCGATCATTACCTCTTATCCGTCCTACCAGAATGCGATCAATGCCGTTGCCTTCGACCAGGCCGACGTGTTTCTCGGCGACACCATTTCCACTCACTACATGATCAACAAGGGGTACCTGAACAATATCCGCATGGCCAACTTCGGCAAACACGAAGCCTACGGCTTCAGTTTTGCAGTGCATAAAAACAACCCTGAGCTGCTCGGGATCATCAATGCGATGCTCTTGGCCATCCCCACCAGCGTTCGAGAAAACATCGCCAAACGCTGGAGTGCCGGCAGCGACATTCTGCTCACCGATCACAAACTGGAGCTCAGTTACAGCGAGGAGCGCTGGCTGGCGCAACATCCGGTAGTTCGCGTGGTCGTCAACGAGGCGTTCGCGCCGCTGACGTTTTTCGACAGCGCAGGTAACTTCCGTGGGATTGCCGCGGACTTGCTTGAGCTGATCAGGTTGCGCACAGGGTTGCGCTTCGACATCCAGCGCAGCCGCAACGACAATGAAATGATCCAGCGCATCAAAGACAACCAGGCTGATGTCATCGCAGCATTGCTCCCGAGCGAGCAACGGGACACCCTGCTCAATTTCAGCCGGCCGTACCTGCAGAACTCCTATGTCCTGCTGACGCGCAAGGCCGCAGACAGCCCCACCAACCTCACCCAGCTTCAGGGCAAGCGCCTGGCAATCGCCCATGGCAATCCGCTGATGGACTATTTGCGCAGCGAGTTCCCGCACATAAAGCTCATTGAAACCCCGGACACCTTCAGTGCCGTCGAGATGCTCGCAGAGGGTCAGGCAGAAGGTGCGGTAAATTCACTGGTGATCGCCAACTACTTCATTTCCTCGCGACTCTTTGACCACACCCTGCAAATCAGCACCACCATCGGTACAGAACAAGCCGCGTTCTCACTGGCGACAGGCCGTGAGGCCAAGGAACTCAATGACATCCTCAACAAGGCGCTATTGAGTATCGCGCCGGAGGAGCTTGGCATCATCAACAGCCGCTGGCGTGGTTACTCGGCGTCCTCACAAAACACCTGGCGCAACTATCACCGATTGTTTTATCAGATTGTCATTGCTGCCGGCGTGCTGTTACTGATTTCCGTGGCCTGGAATGCCTACATGCAGCGCCAGATCAATCAGCGCAAGGCAGCCGAGCGCGCACTGAACGATCAATTCGAATTCATGCGTTCGCTGGTCAACGGCACGCCTCATCCGCTTTATGTTCGGGATCGCCAAGGGCTGTTGCAAAGCTGCAATGAGAGTTATCTGCAAGCCTTCTGCGCCAGACGAGAAGATGTGATAGGCAAGAGCGTCATCCAGGGCGCCATGAGCAATGCGTTCGAAGCCCGCGAATATCAGGCCGACTACCAGCGTGTCGTGGCCGAGGGCAGACCGCTGATTCTCGACCGCGCATTGCACATTGGCGGTCGCCGGCTGACGATCTATCACTGGATTCTTCCCTATCGGGATTCAAGCGGTGAGGTGCAAGGCATTATCGGTGGCTGGATCGACATCAGCGAACGGCGGCAACTGTTCGACGACCTGCGCAGTGCCAAAGAGCGCGCAGATGAAGCCAACCGGGCCAAAAGTACGTTTCTGGCGACCATGAGCCATGAAATCCGCACGCCGATGAATGCGGTCATCGGCATGCTCGAACTGACGCTGAAACGAATTGAACACCACCACCCTGACCGTTCGGCCATCGATGTGGCCTATCACTCGGCGAAGGATTTGCTGGAACTGATCGGCGACATTCTCGACATTGCGCGCATCGAATCCGGGCACCTCAGCCTGAGCCCGGAGCGTGTCAATCCGCGAGAGATCGTGGGGGCCGTAGTACGGATCTTCGATGGTCTGGCCCGGCAGAAAGAGCTTGAACTGCATCTGGATTTCAACCCGGCCAATCCGCCAATCGATGTACTGCTGGACCCGCTGCGCTTCAAGCAGGTGCTGTCGAATCTTGTCAGCAACGCCATCAAGTTTACCGAGCAGGGCCAGGTCCGGATTACCGTCGACCTGCGCCCGACCGCCGAGCCCGATCAAGTGCTGTTGCAACTGCAGGTTGAGGACAGCGGTATAGGGATCAGCGAACAGGATCAGCAGCGCCTGTTCGAGCCTTTTGCCCAGGCCGATAACGCCGTGCGGTCAGCCAGAGGCGGTGCCGGGCTTGGCCTGGTGATCAGCCGCAGCCTGTGCGAAATGATGGGCGGCAGCCTGCAATTGAACAGTCAGCCCGGCAAGGGGACGCAAGTGCGAATGTCACTGCCGCTACCTGCCCTGCCCCGTGAACCCATGGTGGAGACGATTGAAACGCAGATCCAGACCGCAAGCATCCCGTTGAATGTGCTGGTGGTCGATGATCATGCAGCCAATCGCTTGCTCATGTGTCAGCAACTGGAGTTTCTGGGACATCGATTCAGTGTCGCGGCAGACGGCCAAGAAGGGTTCGAGGCGTGGAAAGCCGGAGCATTCGATCTGGTGATCGCCGATTGCAACATGCCGGTCATGAATGGCTACGAACTGGTCCGAACCATTCGCCGACACGAACAGTCAACGCAACAACCGCCATGCACTGTGCTGGGTTTCACCGCCAACGCCCAAGCGGAAGAAATTCAACGTTGCAAACACGCCGGGATGGATGACTGCCTGTTCAAACCCCTGACCCTGGCCGCCCTGAGCCAATGGGTTGAAGGCATCGCACCGACATCCCGCACTCCAGCCTTCAACCTGGAAGGGTTACAGCAATTGACCGGTGGCAACCCGGCATTGAACCAGCGCCTGTTGACCGAACTGCTGAACAGTAACCGTCTGGACCGCCAAGGGTTGCAGATGCTTTACGGCTCCACGGATCCGCAGTCATTTCTCGACATCGCCCACAAAATCAAGGGCGCCGCCCGGATCGCCCAGGCCTCTCGATTAATCGACAGCTGCGAGGCGCTCGAAACTTCCTGCCGCCCCCCATTCCAGGCGAAAAAAGTGGCCGAATGCTGTGCGGCAGTGGAGCGCGCCCTGATGGAACTGGACCAGGCATTGCTGCAACAAATCGGCGAAAACGACGAAAGCAGAATGACGGAGGCTTAACTATGCTTGGACGCTGAGCAGTGTGTTAACCATCACGGAGCGACCTGCATGCCCAGCCCACTGCGTCCGGATCAACGGCGATTTCCCCTGCACGTTCATATCAGCGTGATGTTTACCTTCCTGCTGTTGCTGACCGGGGTAGTACTGGGCATTTTCAGTTATCGGCAAACCACACAAATCATCCTGTCCAGCAGCGAGAAACTGTTCAATCGCATCGAGCAGGATGTCCGCCTCGACCTGCAGGCCACCTACGAACCGATTCGTCACCTGCTGAGCCTGCTGGTCGTCAACCCTGCGATCCAGGCGCCGGACCTGGAGCAACGCCTGGCGCTGCTCAGGCCCTTCAGCCAGTCGTTGATCGATAACCCTGATCTGGCGTCGCTGTACCTGGGTTATGGCAACGGTGATTTCTTCATGGTTCGCCCTTTGCGCACCGCACATCTGAAAACACTGCTCAAGGCCCCGGACTCAGCGGTTTATCAAGTGTGGAGCATCGAGCGAAGCGCTAGCGGCCAGGCGCATTCCCAATCCTTGTTTTTCGATCAGAATCTCGCCTTGATCAGTCGCCAGGACAATCCCGAGGACCCATACGATCCGCGCAGCCGCGCCTGGTTTACCAGCGCCAGCCGCGACAACGATCAGATCACCACCGAACCCTACGTCTTTTTCTCGACCCACAACGTCGGCACCACCCTGGCCCGGCGCAGCGGCGAGCAGGTGGTGATGGGCGCTGACCTGACCCTGGCCGAACTTAGCGCCACCCTGGCCAAACATGTGGTGACCCCCTCCACGGAGATCGTGCTGTTCGATGCCCAGGGCAATGCAATCGCCTATCCCGACGCCAGCCGACTGATCATCGACGATCAGACCGCCCGCCTGATCAAGGCCGCTGACCTGAGCCCCAGCCTTGGCGCGTTACTCAAAAGCCCTCCCGAAGGCAACCGGCTGAATGCTTACGGTCGCCAATGGATCGTGGCCCGCAGCAGCATGCAGGAAGGTGGCCCCCAGGGACTGCAACTGGCGCTGCTGGTGCCGGAAGATGAATTGCTCGCCGATGCTTACCGCATGCGTTGGCAAGGAGCGCTGATTACCCTGGCAACGTTGCTGTTGTGTGTGCCATTGGGTTGGATGACATCGCGCATTCTGGTCAAACCCCTGCGCGCCCTGGTGCAGGAAGCGGATGCGATTCGCAGTTTCGATTTCAACTTTCCAATGTCCAGTCGCTCTCCGGTACTCGAAGTCGATCAACTGAGCGTGTCGATGGCGCGCATGAAAGACACCCTGACGAGTTTCTTCCAGATCACCGACAGCCTGAGTGCCGAGACCCGTTTCGAGCCTTTGCTGGAACGGGTATTGTTTGAAACCGTGAAAATCGGCCAGGCCCAGGCCGGCCTGATCTATCTGCGCGAAGGTGACGGCAATCGCATGGAACCCCACGGGCTGGTTATCAACGATACCGCGCAGCCCCTGGCGTCATTCGACATCGGCGCCCACGAGCTTCAGGACCCGCAGAGCCCTGCCTGGTTGCAGCAGTTGTCGAATGCCGACAATGTCGTCAGCAACCTCGGTTTCGAGCAGGCGGGGGATTTGCAGAAAGTGCTGCTCGCACTGGAATGTCCCCGGGTCCATCTGATCGGCATCCGCTTGCACAATCGTCATAACGAAACCGTGGGCCTGCTGGTGTTTCTGCTGGCCGACAGCGGCAATCAAAGCGACCTGGAAAAACTTCGCCCGGACCGCATCGCGTTTCTACAAGCCGTGTCCGGTGCCGCCGCGGTGAGTATCGAAAGCCAGAGGTTGCAAGCCCGGCAAAAACAATTGCTGGACGCGTTCATCAAGCTGCTGGCCGGTGCGATTGATGCCAAGAGCCCTTATACCGGCGGGCATTGTCAGCGTGTGCCGGTCCTGACCTTGATGCTCGCTCAGGCCGCCGCGGCCAGTGAAGACCCGGCCTTCCGCAGCTATCAACCTACCGACGATGAATGGGAAGCCCTGCACATCGCCGCCTGGCTGCACGACTGCGGCAAGATCACCACCCCGGAATACGTGGTGGATAAAGCCACGAAAATGGAAACCCTGAACGACCGTATCCACGAAATCCGCACCCGCTTCGAAGTGCTCAAGTGCGATGCGTGGATCAGTTACTGGCAAGCCATTGCCAAGGGGGGTGACGAGCAACCTCTGGCGCAAATACGCGACGCGTCTTTGGCAGAGCTGGACGATGATTTCGCCTTCATCGCCCGCTGCAACCTCGGCGGCGAAGCCATGGCCGAGAGCGACCTGCAACGCCTGCGCAGCATCGGCCAACGCACCTGGACACGAACCTTGGATGACCGACTGGGGGTTTCGTGGGAGGAAAATCAGCGTCAGGCCCGCAACCCGGCGCCGACACTACCGGTCATCGAATCACTGCTGGCGGACAAGCCCGAGCATCTGCTGGAACGCGCCGAAGCCGAGCTGATTGCGCCGGACAATCCCTGGGGCTTCAAACTCGATGTACCGCGCTACAAGTACAACCGCGGCGAACTCTATAACCTGAGCATTGCCCGGGGCACCCTGACAGGCGAAGAGCGCTACATCATCAATCACCACATCGTGCAGACGATCCTGATGCTCAGCCACCTGCCCTTCCCCGAGCATCTGCGCAACGTGGCGGAGATTGCTGGCGGCCACCACGAAAAAATGGACGGCACCGGCTACCCCAAACGCTTGAAGCGCGAGGACATGAGCCTGCCGGCGCGGATGATGGCGATTGCCGATATTTTCGAAGCGCTGACCGCTGCCGACCGACCCTACAAGAAAGCCAAATCATTGAGCGAGGCGCTGGGCATCATGGCGTACATGTGCCGCGATGCGCATATTGATCCGCAGCTGTTCGAGCTGTTCATCAACGCCCACATCTATATGCAATACGCCAAGCGTTTTCTCGACCCACAACAAATCGACGCGGTGGACCCGTCAGGCCTGCTGATCAAGGCAGGCCTCAGGGTTTGATCAGCAATCGGTCAGGCGCAGGAAAATCGCCGCCAGTTGCTCGATACCGGCCTGATCCTCGGCGGTGAAACGCGCCAGTTTCGGGCTGTCGAGGTCCAGCACACCGATCAGGCGACCGTCCTTGACCAGCGGCACGACCAGTTCGCTGTTCGACGCGCTGTCGCAGGCGATGTGCCCGGGGAACGCGTGTACGTCTTCGACCAGTTGAGTCTGCAAGGTTGCCGCCGCCGTACCGCAAACGCCGCGACCGAACGGAATCCGTACACAGGCGATCTGCCCTTGGAACGGGCCCAGCACCAGTTCTTCGTTGCGATTGAGGTAGAAACCGGCCCAGTTCAGGTCATCAAGCTGGTTGAACAGGAACGCCGAAAACTGCGCAGCGTTGGCAATGAAATCCCGCTCGTCCGCCAGCAGCGATTCCAACTGTGCGTGCAGCATGCCGTAGCCGTCTAGGCCCTGGCCGCTCTTTTGTAAATCGATCATGCCTTGTGCTCCAACAGTTTCAGCCCGACCCAATAGCGGGCAAATTGATACGCGCAACGTCCATTGCGATTGCCGCGCCCCGTGGCCCAGCGCACCGCGAGGATGTCCAGCTCTTCGCTGCGTTGCCACTTGAGGCCGGCCTTGTCGGCCAGTTGGCCGATCCAGTGTTCGACGACGTTGAGAAAGTGTTCCTGGGTAAACGGATAGAATGACAGCCACAGACCGAAGCGGTCCGACAGGGCGATTTTGTCTTCCACCGCCTCGCTGGGGTGCAATTCGCCGTCGACCCGTTTCCAGTTTTCGTTATCGCTTTCCTTCTCCGGCACCAGGTGGCGGCGGTTGGAGGTGGCGTACAGCAGCAAATTGTCCGGTGCCTGTTCGAGGGAGCCGTCGAGTACACTTTTGAGTACGCGATAATCACCTTCGCCCGACTCGAACGACAGGTCATCGCAGAACAGCACGAAACGCTGCGGCAGTTTGGCGATTTGTTCGACCACCCGTGGCAAGTCCGCCAGGTGATCGCGCTCGATCTCGATCAGGCGCAAACCGGCCTTGGCGTGCTCGGCCAGCAAGGCGCGGACCAGCGACGATTTACCGGTGCCGCGTGAGCCCCAGAGCAAAGCATGGTTGGCCGGCATGCCATCTAGGAACTGCTGGGTATTGCGCCCCAGTTGTTCCACTTGGCGGTCGACGCCAATCAGGTCGGACAGGCGCATGTCGAGGCTGACTTCCAGCGGCAGCAGAAAACCGCTGCGACCCTCGCGCTGCCAGCGCGCGGCCAGGCAATTTGTCCAGTCGATGGATTGCCGAGGGGTGGGCAGCAGCGGTTCGATACGGGCCAGAACGGCATCGGCGCGTTCAAGAAAAGCATTCAATCGGGAATCCACGTCTTCTCCTCGGGCATGTTCACAGTAATGATGACGATACAGCGACGAAACACAGTGTTCGACAACCGGGACAAGCCCCGGTACAAGGGCTCGCGAGAGCGTCGGCATCCATGCATGATCGGCTATGCTTGAGCAGCGAAGGGAAACGGAAGTGGTCCAACACCCCATGGATATCAAGTTCACCAACCGGCTGTCCTACAAGCAAGCCAAGCTTACCGTGCTGGTGGGTTTCATTCTGGGCACGCTGCTCAGCCTGCTGCAAATAGGCATCGATTATGTCAGCGAAGACGCCTCCATCAACCGTGAAATTGTGTCTTTGCTGGAAATCAGTCACAACCCTGCCTCGCGTATCGCCTACAACATCGATGCCGAACTCGCTCAGGAACTGACCTTGGGCCTCTTGCGTTCACCGGCGATCATCGGTGCGCGACTGACCGACAACAACGGCAACGTGCTGGCTAACGTCAAGCGCCCCGGCCTGCAAAGCGGTTATCGCGTGCTCAGCGACTTGTTGTTCGGTGCAGACCGCCAGTTCGAAGACCGCCTCTATCTGGACCACTTGCCGAATGAATCCCTCGGCACGCTGCGACTGGACGTCGACACTTACTCATTCGGTTACCGTTTTCTGCGTCGCGCCGAAGTCACCTTGCTCAACGGCTTCGCCCGCAGCCTGATCCTGACCGGCCTTCTGCTGGCGTTGTTTTATGTGATGCTGACCAAACCGCTGGTGCGGGTAATCCGCGAACTCAGCGGTCGCGACTCGCGCAGCATCGAACCCACTAAGCTGGAATGCCCGGCCGGACACGCCAATGATGAAATCGGCGTGCTGGTGAAAGTCGCCAATCAGCAATTCGAAAACGTCGCCACCGAAATCCAGCAGCGCCGCAATGCGGAAAACCGCCTGACCGATTATCTCAGCCAACTGGAAAACATCGTCTCGGCGCGCACCGCCGAACTCAAGGCAATCAACGCCCGCCTCAGCCAATCCAATCAGGAACTGGAAGTCGCCCGCAGCACCGCCCTGGACATGGCCGAAGCGCGCTCGGTGTTCCTGGCCAACATGAGCCACGAAATTCGGACACCGCTCAATGGCCTGCTGGGGATGATCGCGTTGTCGCTGGACGGTCCGCTGAATGCCGAACAACAGCAACAACTGTCCATCGCCCATGACTCGGGCAAGGTGCTGGTGGAATTGCTCAACGATATTCTCGATCTGTCGAAGTTCGATGCCGGTCAACTCGAACTCGAACACATCCCGTTCGACCTCGGCTCACTGATTGAAGACACCGCCAACCTGCTGTCGCAGAACGCGGCGCCGAGTGTCGAACTGACCTGCCTCATCGACCCGCAGTTTCCGGCGCTGGTGCTCGGTGATCCGACCCGGGTCCGGCAGATTGTCAGCAACTTGCTGTCCAATGCGCTGAAGTTCACCCGTTTCGGGCGGGTTGATGTGCGCCTGTCGAGCCTCGGCGACGGCGTCAGAATCGAAGTCTGCGACACGGGCATCGGCATTCCCCAGGACGCTCAGGTCAAGATCTTCCAGCCCTTCACCCAGGCCGGTGCCGGGATTACCCGGCAATTTGGCGGTACCGGGTTGGGCCTGGCCCTGACCTACAACCTCTGCGAAGCCATGCAAGGACGCCTGACCATCAGCTCGGAAGCAGGTTTCGGCAGCCAGTTCTGCGCGGAACTGCCGCTGCCCCGCCACACCCGGGCCCAGGTTCCGCCTGCGTTGCAAGGCAAGGTCCTCGCCATCACCGCCGCCAGCAGTGGCCTGGCGGAACTGTTGGGCAGCGTTCTGCCTGGTTGGGGGCTGGACTACCAGCAACGTTCCATCGACGATCCATTGATCGGTTTGAACCCCGATGTGCTGATCACCGATTGCCCCGAATGCCTGTTCAACCTGCGCCCCACCATCACCGCGCCGATTTTGCTGGTGACCGCTTACGGCAGTTTCATGCCCAGCGAACAAGCCAACGCCCTCGCCCCTTTGCAACAACAGGCACGCCCGTTGGCACGCAATGCGCTGCATCAGAATTTACGACGTGTCCTGCAACCGCCAATCGCCACCATCAACGACGCCCCTGTCGATGCCCAAACCCCACAACGGCGTGCACGGGTGCTGCTGGTCGAGGACAACCCGGTCAATCAACTGGTAGCCAAGGGCATGCTGGGCAAACTCGGCTGCGAGGTAATCGTCGCCGCTCATGGTGTCGAGGCACTGGATCAGCTCGAAAGCAGCGAATTCGATCTGGTGTTGATGGATTGCAACATGCCGGTGATGGATGGCTATGAAGCCAGTCGGCAAATTCGCCGCAGCGGGCGCTGGCCGCAATTGCCCATCGTCGCGCTGACCGCCAACGCCATGTCCGAAGAGCGCGAACGCTGTCGTGCGGCGGGCATGAGCGACTACCTGGCCAAACCCTTCCGCCGGGAAGAACTGGCCGCGTTGCTGGATGTGTGGTTACCCGCTACGACAGCGCCTTGATTTGCCCCAACAGGTGATCCAGGCCGTCGCGCAGTTCATTCAGACGATCCAGATCCACGCCGCTGTCGCACAGCAACCGCGCCTTCAGTGGCCCGACCTGATCGCGCAACGCCAGCCCCGTGGGCGAAAGGCTCAAGTGCACCTCGCGCTCATCCCGTGACGAACGCTGACGCTGAACCAGTTGCAGTTGCTCAAGACGTTTGAGCAACGGCGTCAGCGTACCGGAATCCAGCGCCAGGCGTTCGCCCAGCGCCTTGACGGTCGGCTGCTCCGGCGCTGATGCCTGCCACTCCCACAACACCAGCATCGCCAGGTATTGCGGGTACGTCAGGCCCAGTTGATCGAGCATCGGCTTGTAGGCCCGAATCACCGCCCGGGAAGCAGCGTAGAGCTTGAAGCAGAGCTGACTGTCGAGGTTCAGCGAGTCGACGGACAAACTGTTCATTTGAGCAGGGCTTCGATCTCGCTGCTCAAGTCCTGCGGCTTGGTCGCCGGAGCAAAACGCTTGACCAACTGGCCGTCCTTGCCGATCAGGAACTTGGTGAAATTCCATTTGATGCCTTGGGAACCGAGCAAGCCGGGCGCGCGTTTTTTCAGCTGCACGAACAGCGGGTGAGCGCCCGTTCCGTTGACTTCGATCTTTTTGAACAGCGGGAAACTGACGCCGTAGTTCAGCTCGCAGAACTCGCTGATCGCCCCTTCGTTGCCCGGCTCTTGTTTGCCAAACTGGTTGCACGGAAAGCCCAGCACTACCAGGCCCTGATCCTTGTAGGTCTGCCACAGTTCTTCGAGGCCTTTGTACTGCGGGGTGAAACCGCATTTGCTGGCGGTGTTGACCACCAAAACGGCTTTCCCGGCGAAATCGGCCAGAGTCTTTTGCTCGCCCCTGATGGTGGTGCACGGGATGCTCAGCAGATTGTCGCTCACGATGAAAGCTCCGGATTCGGGAAGATGAGCCAAACATAGCGAGCAATTGAATTGTGTGCAATTTAAATAATCAATAAACCACCTGTAGGAGCACGGCTTGCCGGCG